>CAZGTW010000007.1:0-36797 GCA_964528815.1 uncultured Actinomycetota bacterium
GGCATTGAAAGCAATATTGCTTATGCAAGACAGTTTTATAATGATTCAGTCCTTCAATACAACACAAAAATACAGACATTTCCCGGCAATGTTTTTGCAGGGTGGTATAAATTTACTGCAAGAGAATATTTTGAAATAACAGAACCGGAGGCAAGGGGGCCGGTTAAAGTCCAGTTTTAATAATCCCCGGATGGTTTAATGGCACAGAAAAATGTATAACAGGATAGCAAGTAACAGGCGAAAAACTATTTTTATAATATTTGCGTTTGTAATATTTATAACTGCTCTTGGATTTGCAATTGGTTATTTTATTGACTACAGATATGGGATTAACAGCGGTTATTCAATATTGCTTATGGTTTTTGCTTTAATTATTGCAGTAGTGATGAGCTTTAGCAGTTATTACTGGAGCGACAGGCTGGTTTTGGGCCTGACGGGTGCGGTTCCATTAAGCAGGGAAGAAAATCCGAGGGAATATTATATGGTCGAAGGTCTTGCTATTGCTGCAGGATTGCCGATGCCCAGGGTATATGTTATAGAAGAACCGGGGATGAATGCTTTTGCGACAGGGAGAAACCCGCAAAACAGCGTCATTGCACTTACAAGGGGCATAATGAATAACCTCAATGATGAGGAGCTTAAAGGAGTAATAGCGCATGAACTTTCACATATTAAAAATCATGATATACTTCTGCAGACAATCATTGTGGTACTTGTGGGAATGGTAACTATAATAAGTAATATATTTTTCAGGTCAATGTTTTTTGGCGGGGGCAGAAGGTCATCTTCTTCAAGCAGGGAATCTGGCAGCGGGGGCCTTATATCAGTGATTTTTCTTGCAATCGGCCTTGTGCTTATAATGCTTTCGCCTCTTATCGCACTTCTTATCAGGTTTGCGGTAAGCAGGCAGCGTGAATATCTTGCAGATGCAAATGGGGCGATGATTACAAGGTATCCGGCAGGACTTGCAAATGCATTAAAAAAATTAAGCGCATACAGTGAGGTAAGGACAGCCAATAATGCAACAGAGCATATATTTATTGCCAGTCCATTTGGAAAGAATTCAAAAGTTGCATTCAGCGGGCTTTTCAATTCCCATCCACCCCTGCAGGAAAGAATAAAGCGGCTTGAGGAAATGTCTCTTGGAATCGGCATTAAAAGTGAATCAGCAATTCAGGATGAAATCAAATTTAAAGATGGAGCGTGAGTATAAAATGGAAAAAGGTACACTAAGAGTTAAAGCGGGCCTTGCAGAAATGCTCAAAGGTGGCGTTATAATGGATGTCACTACAGTCGAGCATGCAAAAATCGCTGAAGAAGCAGGTGCCGTGTCGGTAATGGCACTGGAAAGGGTGCCTGCGGATATAAGGGCAGCCGGCGGGGTAGCCAGGATGGCAGACCCTGAAATAATCACAAAGATCATGGATGCCGTGTCTATACCGGTAATGGCAAAATGCAGGATAGGCCATTTTGCAGAGGCACAGATACTGGAGTCCCTTGGAGTGGATTATATTGATGAAAGTGAGGTCCTGACTCCGGCAGATGACAGATACCATGTAAATAAGTGGGACTTCAAGGTCCCTTTCGTGTGCGGGGCAACAAACCTTGGCGAGGCTTTGAGAAGAATTGGAGAAGGTGCTGCCATGATAAGGACAAAAGGTGAGGCAGGAACAGGCGACGTAATAGAAGCAGTAAGGCACATGAGGTGTATAAAAGATGATATTGCTAAAGTAGCATCAATGCCTTATGAGGAACTGATGACAGCAGCTAAAGAGATGGGGGCGCCTTATGAACTAGTTGTTTATGTACATGAAAATAAAAAACTTCCTGTTGTTAATTTTTCAGCAGGGGGAATAGCAACACCTGCAGACGCTGCACTTATCATGCAGCTTGGTGCAGATGGCGTTTTTGTGGGTTCGGGAATTTTTAAATCAGCTGAACCTTTAAAAATGGCAAATGCAATAGTTGAAGCAACGACTCATTACAATAACCCTGAGGTACTGGCAAAAGTGTCCCGAAATATCGGTGAACCAATGAGGGGCATAAATATTAACAAGATTTCAGAAGATGAGCTGCTTGCAAAACGCGGCTGGTAAAAAATGGCAGTGACTGATCCTGGAAAAATAATGGTAAAAATAGGTGTCCTTGCTCTGCAGGGCGCTTTCAGGGAGCATTTGCGGTCAATAAAAAAATGCGGCGCAGATGCTGTAGAGATAAGATTTCCTCATCAGCTTGAAGAAGTCGATGGCCTGATAATACCCGGCGGTGAGAGTACAACTATCACAAAACTGATGGACAAATATAATTTCAGGCCTGCGCTGGAAAAGTTCCATAAAGAGGGCAAGCCTCTTTTCGGCACATGTGCAGGGATGATTCTTCTCTCCAGGCAGGTAAGCGGGCATGATTTTTCTCTGGGCTTTATAGATATATCAGTTGTCCGCAATGCTTATGGAAGACAGGTTGACAGTTTTGAAAAGGATATTGAATTAGCAGATGAAGGCAATTTAAACCACGGGAATTTTAAAGCTGTTTTTATCAGGGCACCAAAGATATTAAAAACGGGCCCGGATGTTAAGATACTGGGCACTCTTAACGGTTCGGTTATTCTTGCAAGGCAGGATAATATACTTGCAGCTTCTTTTCATCCGGAGCTGACAGACGATACAAGGATACATATGTATTTTATTGATATGGTTATAAAGAGTAAAAATATGGTAAAATCAAAATGCAGTAAAGAAAATATTTTAAAATAAATTGAATTAAATATATTCGGGATTAAGGGAGAATTAAATGTCCGGTCATTCAAAATGGCATTCAATCAAGCATAAAAAAGCAAAAGAAGACGCTAAAAGGGGCAATATGTTCGGCAAGCTTTCAAAAAGTATCACTATTTCAGCCCGTGAAGGCGGGAGCGGAGACCCTGATAATAATTTTGCACTTGCAAATGCAATTGCCAAAGCAAAAGAATACAACATGCCATGGGAAAATATAGAAAGAGCAATAAAACGCGGGACCGGCGAGATAGAAGGCGAAAAATTCGAGACAATAATGTATGAAGGATATGGCCCAGGCGGAACAGCGATGATGGTTGAAGCAATGACCGAGAACAGAAACAGGACAGCAGCAGATGTCAGGAATATTTTTTCAAAAAGCGGCGGGAACCTTGGCGAAACAGGATGCGTCGGCTGGCTGTTTGAGCGCAAAGGCCTGATATTTGTTGATAAAAATACTGTTAAAGATGAAGAGACATTTATGCTTGAAGTCATAGATGCCGGCGCAGAAGATATTGAAGAAGATGACGGTACCTTTATTGTGAGTACTGCCACATCAGAATTTGCAAATGTAAGGAAAAAACTCGATGCAGTTAAAGTAACTGTTAAATCGGCAGAAGTGACATATGTGCCAAAATCTTCGGTAGAAGTTTCAAAAAAAGACGCAGAAAAAGTACTCAGACTCATCAACCTGCTTGAAGAACATGATGATATACAGAATGTATACTCAAATGCAGACATATCGGATGAAATACTCCAGGAGATAGGTTAATTATTTAATGAAAAATGGTTATACCAGGGTAATCGGTATTGACCCCGGTCTCGAGATAACCGGTGTCGCTATCCTGGACATCAGGGGTAACCAGTACAGCCCTGTTTTTTGTGACTGCATTCTTACAAAAAGAAATCTCCCGACTCATCAAAGGCTTAAAGCCATATATGAAAATCTGATGATTATAATCAGGGATTTCAATCCTGATTGCCTGGCAATCGAAGACATTTTTTTCAGTGCAAATGTAAAGACTGCATTGTCGGTTGGAGCCGCAAGAGGCGTAGCCATCCTGTCAGGAAGCAATAACGGACTTGAAATATTTGAATATACTCCTTTACAGGTTAAGCAGGCAATTGTAGGTTATGGAAGAGCGACAAAAAAGCAGGTAAAATATATGCTTAAAATGATCCTTGGGGCAAAAGAAGATTTTTTCCCTTCATATGATGATGCATGGGATGCAATGGGTGTGGCTCTGTGCCATGCCAGCATGAACCGTTTTAAAAATAAAGTTAAGGAGTACCTGAAACAATAAAATGATAGCGAGATTGACCGGCAGGCTGGCTGAAAAATTTCCGACATCAGTTATACTTGAGACATCAGGAGTGGGTTTTGAAGTCCTGATATCAAGCCGCACTTTTGAAAAACTTCCTGTCGAAGGGGAAATAGTATCCCTTGATATTCACACGTACCTCAGGGAAGACGACATAAGGTTAGTCGGTTTTCTTAATCCGGAAGAAAAGGGGCTGTTCCTGAAGCTGCTTTCTGTATCAGGGATTTCAATAAAAATAGCATTAAGCGCACTTTCAATATATTCAGTTGAAGAGCTTAAGAAAATAATAATCGCAAAAGAAGTCGAACTTATTAGAAGGGTACCGGGCATTGGAAAAAAACTTGCTGAAAGAATGATAGTTGAATTAAGGGATAAGCTTCAGGAGAATTTACAGGATAGTGCTTTTGAAACATCTTTTATTGAAAACGAAAAGGTAAGTGAGGTAAAGCAGGCATTAAAAACACTTGGGTACAGCAGCCAGGAAATAAACGATGCCTTGAAAAAGATAGATATAAATTCAATGCCGGAAAAAAAGACCGAGGATATACTGAAATCAGTTCTTAAGGAAATGTAATGGATGATTTTTACACAAAAAATAAAGAATCAGATAATGCACCTGACGATTCTGGCCAAAACGGGCAAATAAATAAAAACCCGGCCGGCAGTATAAATGACGACTCAAGCTTTATAACCCCGAAATTCAAGAAAGAAGACTCTGAGCTTGAAAAGAGCCTGCGGCCGAAATATTTCTCTGATTTTATAGGCCAGGAAAAAATAATTGAAAATCTCAAAGTATTTATAAATTCTGCAAAAAAAAGAGGCGAGTCGCTTGACCACGTGATTCTTTCAGGACCCCCGGGACTTGGCAAGACGTGCCTTGCAGAGATAATAGCAAATGAGCTGGGAGTTAATTTCAAGATTACAAGCGGGCCTGCAATAGAGCGGGCAGGGGATCTGGCTGCAATACTTACAAATCTTGAAAAATCCGATGTGCTTTTCATCGATGAAATGCACAGGTTAAACAGGGCAATAGAAGAGGTCCTTTATCCTGTTATGGAGGATTATAAGCTTGACATAATAATTGGAAAGGGCCCTTCGGCCCGTTCAATCAGGATAGATATTGCGCCGTTTACAATAATCGGCGCCACTACAAGGATAGGGCTTATTGCCGCGCCTCTTCGCGACAGGTTCGGCGTACATCTAAGGCTTGATTATTACAATATGGAAAGCATAAAAAGGATAATACAGAGGTCTGCATCCATACTGGATATGAATATAAATGATGAAGGAGCCGAAGCTATAGCAAGGCGCTCCCGGGGGACTCCAAGGATTGCCAACAGGCTTTTAAAAAGAGTCAGGGATTATGCTTTAATTGGCGGCAATGGCAATATATCAGGAGAAATCGCTGATGAGGCATTGACTAAACTTGATATAGATATACTCGGGCTCGATGTTATAGATAAAAAAATACTCAATACAATAGTCTGCAAATTTGATGGCGGACCGGTAGGGGTCGGCACCATTGCGGTCTCAATAGGGGAAGAAGTCGATACAGTAGAAGATGTTTACGAACCTTTCCTTTTACAGCTTGGTTTTATAAAAAGGACTTCAAAAGGCAGGATGGCCACGGACCTTGCCTTCAGGCATCTTGGCATTGAAAGGCATATAAAAAGCAATGATGAAAATAATCAGGGCACAAGTCTTTTCTAGCAAAGTTTTTATGGCGGCATTTTCAGGACAGCTTAAATGAAACTTGAACTTTTCCAATATGACCTTCCTTCAAATTTTATTGCCCAGGAGCCTGTTGAAAAAAGGGATCACTCAAAAATGCTTCTGCTTGACAGAAAAACAGGCAATGTAAAACATGACTACTTTTATAATATAATCAATTATCTTGCCTGCGGTGACATCCTTGTTGTAAATGAGAGTAAAGTCCAGAAATGCCGCATATGCGGGACGAAGGAAAAAACAGGAGCAGCCATAGAATGTTTTCTGCTGGAAAAACTCAGTGATGGCAGCTGCCTTGTACTTCTAAGGCCTTCAAAGAGAATAAAACAAAAAGACAGGGTAAATGTCGGAAGGTATTACTACGATATAATTGAAAAACTCGAATATGGCAAAGCAGTTGTAAAATTCAGTGAGGATGCAGAAACTGTAATTAAAGAATACGGGAAAGTGCCGCTTCCTCCGTATATAAAGAATGAAGAAGTAAGGGAGGAAAGGTACCAGACCATTTATGCAAAAAAACCAGGTTCTGCTGCTGCGCCGACTGCAGGTTTTCATTTCACTGAAAAGCTCATTGCAGACATATCCGGCAGAGGAATAAAATTTGCAAAGCTCACCCTTGACATAGGGCTGGATACTTTCCGGCCTGTTGTTGAAGAAGAAATAGAGGAGCATGTAATACACAGCGAAAGCTATTTTTTAAGTGATGAAGAAGCATTTAAAATTAATGAAGCAAAAAAAGGAAATGGCAGGGTAATAGCAGTTGGCACAACGACGACCAGGGTTCTTGAAACCATTGCTGCTGATTATGGTTGTATAAAAGGTGCATCCGGAAAGACCTCACTTTATATTTATCCGGGGTACAAGTTCAAAGCCATTGATTCGCTGATAACAAATTTCCACCTGCCGGGCTCCACGCTCATAATTATGGTAAGCGCATTTGCAGGAAGAGAAAATATATTGCATGCTTATGAGGAAGCAAAAAACAATAACTACAGATTCTTCAGTTTCGGGGATTGCATGTTTATAAATTAAAAAGTTTATAAGGTTTGAATTGTCATTTTTTGAGATTATAAAAAAAGATAAATTTACTTCTGCCAGAGCCGGAAAGATTACCACATCAAGGGGCAGCATAGAAACGCCTGTTTTTATGCCTGTTGGCACAAAAGCTACCGTAAAAGCTATAACTCAGCAGCAGCTGAAAGAAACAGGTTTTAATATAATACTTGCAAATCTTTACCATCTTTACCTGCAGCCGGGAATCGGACTTTTAAAAAAAGCAGGGGGGTTGCATAATTTCATGAACTGGGACAGAAACATTTTAACTGACAGCGGAGGTTTCCAGGTCTACAGCCTTGACAGTATAAGAAAAGTAACTGATGAAGGGGTGCATTTCAAATCAGTTATAGATGGGTCCGCACATTTCTTTACTCCTGAAAATGTAATAAAGATGCAGTCAGATATGGGTTCAGATATTATGATGGTCCTTGATGAATGCATACCATATACTCTTGACGTTTCATATACGAGGAAGGCTGCAGAAAGGACACTTAACTGGGCCGGATTGTCATTGGGCGAAAGAAACAGGATAAGAAGAGAAACAGGTAATGATATTAAGGTATTCGGCATAATACAGGGCGGGTTCATAAAAGGTATAAGGAAGTTCTGCTCAGAAGCAGTCTCAGGAATGGATTTTGACGGAATCGCTATAGGGGGTCTTTCTGTAGGGGAAAACAGGGAAATGACAATGGACATACTCGGATATTCTGCTGAATATGTGGACAGAGCAAGGCCTTTTTATTTTATGGGACTCGGTGACCCTCTGGGCATAGTTGATGCAATTTACTATGGAGTTGATATGTTTGATTGTGTTATGCCCACAAGGATATCAAGGATGGGCAGTGCATTTACAAAGAAGGGGAAAATAAATATCAGAAATAAAAAATATTCTGATGATTTTGGCCCGCTTGACGAAAATTGCAAATGTTCAACCTGCAGGGACTATTCAAAAGCATATATTAAGCATATATATAAGAGCAGGGAAATACTTTCGGCAATGCTTCTTACGGTTCATAATCTGCAGTTCATATTTGACCTGGTGGCAGCGTCAAGGGAGGCGATATTGAAGGGTAATTACGATAGTTTCAGGAGGGGATTTATAGAAGAGTACAACAGCAAAAAAGAGCAAAAATAAAAATTTATCGATGATAAAAAAGATTTAAAGTGCAGTAATTTATCAATATTGCATTGAAATCTGAGGCAGTTTTAAAAATAGCTTTGTTATCATAAAAATAATCATTTAAAAAAACATTGCAAATTTTTTTAATATGTTAATAATAGTAGTATTTGATTGGCATTTATTACCAATTCTTTTATAAAAATACATTTAGGAGTGATATTTTAATGTCAAAAAAAGTTATTTCAATAATTATATTATGCATTGTTGCAATAGGCCTTATTGCAGCACTGGCAGGATGCTCGATGCTGTTTCCCACGGCTACATCAGCAACTGAAGCAGGCGCCACCACTGCAACCACTGAGGCTCCAACAGGCTGGAGGGCAATTTTTGCAAATTACGGCACATGGATATGGCTCGTTATCCTTGGCGTAGCATTTTATTTCCTTCTTATCAGGCCGCAAAGGACAAGGTCAAAGAAAGCCCAGGACCTTATGAGCAGCCTTAAAAGAGGAGATGAAATAGTCACAATCGGCGGTTTTTACGGCAGGATAAAAGATGTAAGAGACGATACCATAATTATAACAATTGCCGGTGGCGTGGATGTAAAAATGGCTAAAAGCGCAATTGCAAGAGTTGTAACTACACAGGGTACAGTTGATACACAGAATAAAATGTAAGCTTTTGGCTGACATGTTTTGTGTTAAAGATTTTATCAATTAAAAAGAACATTTAAAAAGTTAAGTAAAATATAAAAAACCAGTTTTTTAGAAATCTTGTATTATTTATATCTATCTTAGTATTATATTTAATAGTTTATTGTTTGTATCATTAGGTTATTGCAATATAGGATGGTCGCAGTTTTAAAATGAGAAGCAAAGTCGGCAACATAGTAGTAATAGCATTATTTATAGTCATACTGGGCGTTTGTTTCTATTATATATTTATTGATGGCATCCAGAATTCAATAAAGCTGGGCCTTGACCTGCGCGGAGGTACCCAGATTATCTTAAAACCTGTTGAAACAGGCACAGAAGAAGTTACAGATGAAGCTATTGATAAGGCACAGCTTATAATACTCAACAGGATTGATAAACTTGGCATTTCAGAGCCTCTTGTAACAAGAGATTTTAACAGGAACATAATAGTGCAGCTTCCGGGTGTCGATGACCCTGAAAGGGCAATAGACATTATAGGGAAAACTGCTCAGCTTGAGTTCAGGATAGTCGAATCTGTTGATGATAGTGGAAATCCTGTTCTTGGCCCTACTCTTATGACCGGAGATAAGCTTTCCAAGGCTCAGGCAGGTTACAGTTCAAACGGGCAGATAATTGTTTCCATGATATTTACAGAAGAGGGTTCACGGCAATTTGAGAAAGTAACTTCAGAAAATGTCGGTAAACAACTTGCCATTGTCCTTGACGGAGAAGTCAGATCAGCCCCAAGAATAAAGCAGGCGATTTCAGGTGATGCAGTAATAGAAGGAATCGAAACTCTTGAAGAAGCAAAAGATATTGCACTGGTGCTCCAGACAGGTGCACTGCCTGTAAACCTTGAAATACAGGAGAGCCAGACTATAGGGCCGACACTTGGGCAGGATTCCCTAAGACAGAGTATGCTTGCCGGTATAATAGGTTTTGCGCTTGTTGCAATATTCATGGTTGCAATGTACAGAGGTCTTGGACTTATATCAATAATAGGCCTTATCTGTTATGTGACAATATTCTGGGGCATTCTTGCCGGCTTAAAAACCCCGGTAACTCTTCCGGGCATTGCAGGTGTTGTGCTTACTATTGGTATAGCAGTTGATGCAAATATTCTTATCTATTCCAGGATAAAAGAGGAGGTACTTAAGGGCAAAAGCAAGTACGCTGCTTTCAATGAAGGATTCAGGAACGCCCTTAAGGCAATTATTGACTCAAACATAACCACACTTATTACTGCAGCAGCACTTTACAGGTTCGGGACAGGGCCCATAAGAGGGTTTGCAGTAACACTCGCAATTGGCGTAGTAATAAGCATGTTTACAGCAATTATACTTGTAAGGGCAATTTTATTTTTAGTTGTCAATTCAAGGGCCATAACTCCGGGATTTATTGGCGTAAAACTTCCAAAAATCAACCAGGAAACAAAGGCTGTAAAGGAGAAATAATTGGCTGTAAATAAGAAACCTGTTAAAAAAATAGAAAAAGTTGCTGAACCTGTTGTCCTGGGGGAGAGAAGTTATAAATTTGACATTGTAAGAAAAAGCAAATGGGGCGTTATAGTATCCCTGACCTTTATAGCTGTCGGACTTGTAATGTTTTTAATAAGGGGTTTTAATTTCGGCATAGATTTCCTGGGCGGAAATCTGATGGAAGTAAAGTTTACAAAGTCTGTTTCCATAACAGAGCTCAGAAGTGTTATGGGGGGAGCAGGCTATGGCAGTGCAATACTGCAGAATACCGAAGAAAACCAGTATATAATAAGGACCGTACCTTTAACTGATGCACAAAAAGAAACTATTCTTGACACTTTGGATAGTAAAATCGGGATAGAACGGCCACTTGTCCAGGACAGGAATGTTGCCCCTGGTTTTTCACAGACAATCATAAGAAACACCCTTATTGCTGTGGCAATAAGTATTGCAGGCATCCTGATTTATGTCTGGATAAGGTTTGCGGTAAGGTTTGCGCTTATTGCAATACTTGAGCTGATTCATGACCTTTTAATAATACTGAGTTTTTATGCTATAACTTTCCGGGAGTTCAATACAACAACAATAGCGGTTATCCTTACAATACTCGGGTATTCATTAAGCGATGCCATTGTAGTATTTGACAGGATACGTGAAGAAATAAGAGTAAATAAGCGTGACAGATTCATAGACATATCTAACTATTCTGTAAATAAGACTCTTGTTCGTACAATTGGAACCACAGTAACAACACTTTTCCCTATAATAATCCTGCTTATTATTGGAAATGAGACACTTAAGGATTTTGCATTCGGTTTATTCATCGGAATCATTTCAGGAAGTTTTTCTTCAGTGTTTATCGGTCCGCAGATACTTGTTGCCTGGAACAACAGGTTCCCTAAATATAAAAAATAAAAATCCATGTCATCAGACATTGAAAAAAACTGGATAAGTATTCAAAATAATGATTTTGACGGCTCACCTGTAAGAAAGTATGTTTCCAATCCTGTCATAATACAGCTTCTGGCAAATAAAGGGATAACCAGCGAAGAAAAGGCCAGAACTTATCTTTACCCGTCCTTTACAGATCTTAACGACCCCTTCCTTCTGCCGGGAATGCAGGATGCAGTATCACGGATAAAAAAAGCACATGATAATAATGAAAGCATTATTATTTTTGGCGACTATGATACTGATGGGATAATAAGTACTGCGATACTTTATAATTTCCTGAAAAAAATAAATCCAGGCATGGCACTGGAACATTATATACCCGACAGGTTTGAAGAAGGTTATGATATAAGCCCGGGTTTTTTTACAAAAATTTCAAACACCAGTAAATGCAGCCTTGTAATTTGTGTGGACTGCGGCACAAATGCATTTGATGTTATGCATCTTGTCCATTCCGGGGATAATTTACCTGACATAATTGCCTGTGACCACCATGAGCCATCCGGCAGGATTAATAATGCAGGGCAGGAAACATTTAATGCTGCCTCATCAGATTTTAAAGAAGAAGGCAACTGCAGGAAGTATATTATTGTAAATCCTAAAATGCCGGGCTCTATTTATCCTTATAAATTCTTAAGCGGTGCAGGTGTTACTTTTAAGCTTATTGGCGCGGTTCTTAAAAGCCTTGATGACAGCATAAAAAATTTATTTCCTGCACAATATCTTAACAGCATAATCGACCTTGTTGCTGTTGCCACCATAGCTGACCTTATGCCATTGACCGGAGAAAACAGGGTAATTGTAAAAGCCGGGCTGAAAACTATAAAAAATTCAAAAAATACGGGTCTTTTTAAGATGATTGAAAAAATACTTGAGGGGAAAAAACAGATAACAGCCTATGATATAGGCTTTGTTATTTCTCCCAGATTGAATGCATCAGGAAGGTTAAAACATGCAAAAAAAAGCCTGGAATTGCTTATAGATAGCGGTCTTGCCGGGGGTCCGGACCCGGGATTTCCCGGTGAAATAGAATCAGCTTTAAATGAACTTGAAGATTTGAACAGGGAGAGGCAGGAATTGCAGCAAAAAATATCCAGGGAAATATCAGGAAATAAAGATATGGAAAATAAGATAAACCGGCATCGTATCCTGATAGAAAAATCCTGTCTGTGGAACGAAGGCGTCCTTGGCATTGTGGCATCAGATATAGTAAAGAAATACAATGTACCTGTAATACTCTTTAAACAAAATGGCAATATCCTTAAAGGTTCAGGAAGAAGTACGGCAAATTTTGACCTTTACTCCAATCTCTGCCGGTTTGAAAAATATTTCATAAAGTTCGGGGGCCACAGGCAGGCATGCGGAATCACAATGGATATAAGTGATTTTGAAAATTTCAGCAGTGAAATGAACACATATGTTTCAGGTAAAATAAGCATAGAGCAGATCATTAAGGAATATTATTACGACATGGAAATCATTTTTGCTGATATTGACTTTAACCTGCTAAAAGAGCTGGAGCGGCTCGAGCCTTACGGGATGGCAAACTTAAAACCGGTATTCGTATCAAAAAACTGCACAATGTCCACGGCACCATCGTTTTTAAAGGACGGCAATCATGCAGTATTCAGGTTAAGCAACAGTGGACGTTCTCATGAATGTATATTTTTTAATGCAGGTGAATCCGGATGGAACGGACAAAACCTCATCAAAGGTCTAAAATATGATATTCTTTTTAATATAAACAAATCAGAGAGTATATTTGATGAGAATTTGTTAAAAATACAGTTAAACATACAATCCATGAAACTTCTTAAATAAGATGCCGGATACTTGCCTGTGTGCAGATTTTATCCTAATAATATATAATTTATCCATAAAAATAATTGTGAGCAGTAAACGGGTTTTATTACTTTTTATTTAATTTTTTTTAAAAACAGAATAAACTTTATAAAATCCGTACAAAAATAAACATACTGGAAGTCATGAATCCTATAAAAAATAAGATAGAAAATGAAATTGAAGCAGGAGCTGCAAAAGGCCCCCTTGCTTTAGAAAAATCCAAAAGGGAAAACGGGGATTTTATTGTCAAGTTATCCGGTCAACCTGACGAAAAACTTGATATAAAACAAGTGGATACAGATGCTATTTACAGAAAACTCATAGCTAAGATCCGGGCTTACAATCCTCAACTGGATGTTGCATTGCTGGACAAAGCTTACAGCATTGCCAAAAAGCATCATGAAAACCAGTACAGAAAATCAGGCGAGCCATTTGTGGTACATCCGCTTGAAGTTGCCGGCATACTTGCTGATATCGAGCTTGACCAGACATCAATAATTTCTGCATTACTGCATGACCTGATAGAAGACACAGAGTTTACATATGAAAAAGTAAAAGCTGAATTTGGCGAAAAAATTGCAAACATAATAAACGGCGTAACAAAACTCGATAGGATAGTTTTTTCAAGCTGGGAAGAAAAACAGGTTGAAAACCTCAGGAAGATGATAATAGCAATGTCAGAAGACGTGAGGATAATAGTCGTAAAACTTGCAGACAGGCTCCATAACATGAGGACAATATCGCCACTAAGCAAAGAGAAAAGGATATTTAAAGCTATTGAAACTCTTGAAGTCTATGCCCCGATAGCCCACAGGCTCGGCATATATCAGGTTAAGTTTGAACTTGAGGATCTTTGTTTCGAAGTGCTGTACCCGAAACAATATGCAAAGATTAAAGAAATGGTGCAGGAAAAAATTAAGCTGCGGCAGTCACAGGTAGATGAATCCATAAGGCTGGTCTCTGAAAAACTCAAGGAAGTTAAAATTCCTGCAGATATAAGCGGAAGGATAAAAAGTTATTACAGCATATATAATAAGATATCGCGCCAGAACAGGGACATTGACGAAATCTTCGATCTTATTGCAATAAGGATCATAGTCGAGGATATTAAAAGCTGCTATGCGGCGCTGGGGATAATACATGCAGTCTGGAAACCTGTTCCGGGCCGGTTCAAGGATTATATAGCAAATCCGAAGTTTAATATGTACCAGTCACTGCATACGACTGTGATAAGCCAGAAGGGAGATCCCCTTGAAATCCAGATAAGGACTTTTGAAATGCATAAGTTTGCTGAATACGGGATCGCAGCACATTATAAATATAAAGAAGGCATCCTTGCGCCGACAGAATTTGATAAAAGGATATCATGGATACGGCAGTTGCTGGACTGGCAGAAAGAGCTGAAGGACCCTCAGGATTACCTTGAGTCTTTAAAGCTTGATTTATTTGAAGAGGAAATATTTGTATTTACTCCAAAGGGTAAAGTAATCAATCTTCCAAGAAGCGCAACTCCAATTGATTTTGCATATTTCATTCATACCGACATAGGCCATAACTGCATTGGCGCAAAAGTAGATGGAGTAATGGTCCCGATTGAGAGCCAGCTTGAAAATGGAAACATTGTAGAAATCATAACATCCAAAACTCCAAAAGGGCCCAGCAGGGACTGGCTATCAATAATAAAAACATCTACTGCAAGAAACAAGATAAAACAATGGTTCTCCAAAGAAGAGCGCCAGGAATCTTACAATTCCGGCCGTGAACTGATGTTGAAGACATTGAGAAAAAACAGCCTTTCTTTTAAAGACATACCGTCCCGCATTTTTGATGAGGTCGCATCTGATCTTAATTATGAAAACATGGACATGCTGTTAAGAAATATCGGTTCCCATAAAATATCTGTGCACCAGGTTTTTACAAGGATTCTGAAAAAACTGAATCAGGAGTCAGAACCCCAAAAGGATATGACAATAGAGGATATAACATCAAGGCCCACGGCACCAAAGAAAACAGGAAGCGGCATCATAGTCAAAGGAATGGATAATGTGCTTGTGACAATAGCAAAATGCTGCAACCCTGTGCCCGGTGACAATATAGTGGGATATATTACCAGAGGCAAAGGGATTTCTGTGCACAGAGATGACTGCAATAATGTCCTTATGCTTAAACAAAATGACGAGCCAAGATTCATAGAAGTCACCTGGGACAATTATGCTCCGTACAGGTTCAATGCAGAAATACAGGTTGAAGCTATCGACAGGACAAAATTGTTAAGAGATATAACTAATGTAATAAGCGAATATGACCTTAATATAATAAATGCCAGCACATTGCGCTCAAACAGGGCCGGCAATGTAAAATTCAGGTTTATAATAGAAATAAGCAACAAATATATCCTTAAAGATATAATCAATAACCTCAGGCAAGTTAATTCAGTCTATGATGTTTACAGGGTGCTGCCAAGGAAGGAATCTTGAAAGTAAAGAAACTGATACTGGGATTTTACAGTGTTAACTGTTACATAGTGCCCCTTGAAAGCGGCCATGAAGATTCCTGTTTCATAATAGATCCCGGAGCTGATTTTAATTCAATAAGGGACTATCTTTTAAATGAAAAAATATACCCTGAATTCATTCTTAATTCCCATGGCCATTATGACCATATTGCTGCTGTAAAGGAACTGATGGATTATTATGAAATACCATTTTATATACACAGCAAAGATGAGCCTGTTTTAAGAGATCCTGCTAAAAACATGTCTTCTCTTTTGGGTTCAAATACATTATCATTGGAAACTTATACTTTGATTGACGCATCCTTGCAAAAAAAACTGGAAACTATGGGAATAAAAATACACGAGACTCCCGGGCACACTCCCGGAAGCATAAGCATAGAAACAGGAAACAACCTTTTTACAGGAGATCTTCTTTTCAGGGGTGGAGCAGGAAGGACAGACCTTTGGGGTGGTGACCCGGTGATGCTGGCAAAATCACTTGCTAAAATAAAATCCCTTGATAAAAATCTTGTTGTCAACCCCGGACATGGGGCAACAACGACAATTGAAATTGAAATAAAAAACAATTTTTATCTAAGTCCGGAATTTCTGGAAGGCGGTGCAGCATGGTTCTAAGTTCACCCAGGGGGACAAATGACATTTTTGGGGAAGATATAAAATACAGGGATTTCATAATCAGCTCCGCAAAAAAACTTTTCAGCCTTTATAACTACAGTGAGCTTATTACCCCTGCTTTTGAACACACTGAAGTGTTTGACAGGGGCATAGGAGAAAGTACAGATATAGTCAGAAAAGAAATGTATACTTTCAAAGACAAAAAAGGACGTTCCCTAACTCTTAGGCCAGAAGGCACGGCATCAGTTGTAAGATCGATAATAGAGCATAAAATGTATGCTGAGACACTTCCATTAAAGCTGTTTTATATAGGTAATATGTTCAGGTATGAAAGGCCCCAGAAGGGCCGGATGCGTGAATTCTGGCAGATTGGAGTGGAGGCGGCAGGCGTATCAGAGCCTTTTATAGATGCTGAAGTAATATGGCTGCTTAATTCAATTTTTACATGCCTGGGATTTAAAAACCTCAAACTACTTCTGAACAGCGTAGGTTGTACCGAATGCAGAAAGGAATATATTAATGTATTCAAAAGATACCTTAAACCTGATGTCCAGTCTTTATGCCCCGACTGCCTCTCAAGATATGAGACAAATCCGCTGCGCATTTTTGACTGCAAAGTGCCGCAATGCAGGGGCATAATTGAAAGCGCCCCCAAAATATATGAATATATTTGTGAAGAATGCAGGGTACACATTTCCAGAGTCTGCTCCTACCTGGAAAAACTTGGCATAGATTATATTATAAAAAAAGAGCTCGTAAGAGGTTTTGACTACTATACAAAGACAATTTTTGAAATAATATCAGATGACCTTGAAAGTGTGCAGAATGCGCTGGGTGGCGGCGGGAGATACGATAATCTTATTGCGCAATTCGGCGGACCGGATTTGCCTTCAATAGGTTTTGCAATAGGCATTGACAGGACGTCCATGCTTATGAGGCAGTCAGGCATACCAGCCAGAGCAGATGATTCTCTGCCTTCTGTATACATAGCAATGATGTCTTACGATTTTATTGATTTTGCAATTAAATTAATGAAAATATTAAGGGAAAACCTTATAAAATGCGACTTGAGTTATGATATCAGGCCTTTTTCAAGCCAGATAAAAGCTGCGTCCAGAAAAGGCTTTTCCCATTTTACAGTGATAGGGGAAGATGAAGTTAAAACAGGAATAATTAATATTAAGGACCTTGAAAAATACACTCAAATAAAATTAGATATTAATAATGACATTGAAAAAACAGCAGAAATTTTCAGGAGAGACCAATAGATGGATGAACAATACAATTATCGAATAAACATGGATTTTATGCGGTACAAAACAGTACTCAGGTCAAACCTTTGTGGAGAACTGAGAAAAGATTCTGTAGGAAAAAACGTCAGGTTATGCGGCTGGATAAACAGGAGAAGGGATCACGGCAAGCTGATTTTTATTGACCTGAGAGATTTTTCAGGCATTGTCCAGATTGTTATAGACGCCAACATAAATGAGAAGGTGTACAGCATTGCAAGGGAACTGAGGTCTGAATATATAATCTCAGTAAAAGGAGAAGTAGCTTCAAGATCCCCTGAAACAATTAACACGGACCTCCCGTCCGGGGAGATTGAAATCACAGCAGAAGATATTACTATATTAAGTGTTGCAAAAACACCTCCTTTCATTCTTGACAACAGGGATACAGTAGATGAGATGACGAGGTTAAAATACAGGTATATCGACCTGAGGACTGAAGAAATGCAAAGCAATATGAGGCTCAGGCATGCAGTTACTGCAATTACCAGGGATTATCTGAATGAAAATGGTTTTATTGAGGTCGAGACTCCGATCCTTGCAAAAAGCACACCTGAAGGTGCAAGAGATTTCCTTGTGCCGTCAAGGCTCAATCCCGGCAATTTTTATGCGCTTCCGCAGTCACCGCAACTTTTCAAACAAATACTTATGTTCTCAGGTTTTGACAGGATTTACCAGATAGCAAGATGCTTCAGGGATGAAGACCTGAGGGCTGACAGACAGCCTGAATTTACACAGATCGATCTTGAAATGTCATTTGTAGGTGTAGATGATGTGATTTCCCTGATAGAAGGGTTAATTAAGCTGCTTTTTAACAGTATAACAGGCGGAAAACTCGATGTTCCATTTAGCAGGCTGGTATGGAAAGAGAGCATGGAAAGGTATGGAAGCGATAAACCTGATTTAAGGTTCGGGCTGGAAATTACTGATATATCAGAAATATTTTCATCAAGCCAATTCAATGTTTTCATTAATGTCCTGGGTAAAGGCGGCTGCATTAAATGCCTTAAAGTTGAAAATGCAAAAGATTTCTCAAGGAAGGAACTTGATGGATTAATTGATATGGCTAAAAAATTCGGTGCAGGGGGCCTGATATGGATAAAAGTCGAAGAAAACCACCAGTTTAATTCACCGGTATCAAAATACATACTTCCAGGTGAAAAGGAAAAGCTTATTAATGCCCTGAATATAAAAGAAGGTGACCTTTTACTTATAGTGGCTGATGATTTTTATAAAACGTGTAATTCACTTGGTGCCATAAGGTCATACCTTGGAAAGAAACTTAATCTTATTAATGAAGAAGATTTTAAATTTGTATGGATAGTGGATTTTCCTTTATTTGAATGGGACGGGAAGGAAAAAAGATTTTCACCGATGCATCATCCGTTTACAAGGCCATCCGCAGATACTGAAGAATTCCTTGAGAAAGATACCTTAAGCGTTAATTCACTGGCTTATGACATTGTCCTTAACGGAACAGAGCTTGGCGGAGGTTCAATAAGGATAAATGATATAGAATTACAGAGAAAGATATTTAAAATCCTTGGTTTTGATGAGAAAAGGATAGAAGAAAATTTCGGGTTTTTGCTCAGGGCCCTTGAACATGGAGCCCCTCCCCACGGAGGTATAGCGCTGGGAATGGACAGGCTTGTAATGCTGCTTGGCGGACTCGAAAGCATAAGGGAAGTTATTGCTTTCCCGAAGACACAGTCTGCATTTTGCATGATGACTGAGTCACCGTCTGCGGTAACAAGCCAGCAGCTTTCAGAGGTACATATTAAACTTTCCGGAGAAAAAAAGGAGCAGGAATCTGAAGGGTAACCCTGCTCTAAATTGAATTAACATAATGATTATGATATATTAATTTTGATACTCTGTTTTTATCGTAACTAAAGTTAATTTTGTGCCAACAAAATTACTTTATAAGCTCAAACTTAATTTGCAGCATACATGCCCGCCCGGTTAGCGGGACTTATAAAGCAAATAGGAGAGCAGCCCTGATATTTGAGGACCGGGCATAGAAACACTTCAAATAGTTACGAAAAAATGGGGTATCATTCTTTTATGTTTTGTAATTTCGTAAATGTTATAATTTCTGTTTGTAATGGATATAAGGAAAAAATATATTGAATATTTCA
Organism: uncultured Actinomycetota bacterium; assembly: GCA_964528815.1. Taxonomy (GTDB): domain Bacteria; phylum Actinomycetota; class Humimicrobiia; order Humimicrobiales; family Humimicrobiaceae; genus Fen731. The sequence goes on from CAZGTW010000007.1 coordinate 19,521, forward strand.
GGAAAAAGGACCATATGGTTATGCCGTCTTCCAGCCTTATTCCTGCAGGAGACCCGAGTGTGCTGCTGACAACAGCAGGAATGCAGCAATTCAAGCCTTATTACCTTGGAGTAAAAAAACCGCCATATAACAGGATAACCACAGTACAGAAATGTTTCAGGACAAGTGATATTGACAGTGTCGGTTACACTGACAGGCATCTTACTTTTTTTGAAATGCTTGGTAACTTTGCTTTTGCAGATTATTTTAAAAAAGAAGCCATAGATTTTGCTGTCGAATTCATAATCAGCGAACTTGGCATTCCTGTAGAAAAACTTTCAGTTGGCGTGTTTTCGGGTGAAGGCTCCATACCGCAGGATAATGAATCCATACTGTTATGGCAGGGACACGGGATAAACAGTGACCGGATATATAAATTCGGCAAAAGTGAGAATTTCTGGGGACCCGCTGGAGACACTGGCCCATGCGGCCCCTGTACGGAGATCTATTATGATTTTGGAGCCGAACACGGGTGCACAAAAAGCGATTGTTCACCAAGCTGTAATTGCGGAAGGTTTCTTGAGATATGGAACCTTGTTTTTACACAATATAATTTTAACGGCAAAGATTATGAAGAGCTGCCAAATAAAAACATAGATACAGGAATGGGCCTTGAGAGAATTGAAGCTGTGCTTAATAAGGACCCGTCAGTTTTCAGGACCAGTCTTTTTGCAGATATAGTATTAAAAATAGAAGAGCTTTCAGGAAAAAAACTTTTATCAAAAAAAGATAGTGGATTTAACCGTGAAGTGAACAGATGCATAAAAATAGTTGCGGATCACGCAAGAGCAATAACTTTTCTTATTGCTGATGGCGTGGCCCCTTCAAATGAAGCAAGGGGATATATATTAAGGAGGATTATCAGGAGGGCTGTAAGGTTTGGAAAACTGATTGATATAAATGATTTCTTCCTGGAAGAAATAATAAAGGAAGTAATTGGCAATTATGGCAGCTATTATCCTGAATTAACTGAAAATTCAGATAAGGTATTAAGAATAGCAAATGAAGAAGAGAAAAGGTTTTCACAGACATTAAAAGAAGGGACAAGGGTGCTTTCCCAGAAGATAGAAGAGCTTTCATCATCTGCAAATAAGTATCTTGACCCCGGGACAGCTTTTAAGCTATATGATACTTTCGGGTTCCCTGTGGAGCTGACAATGGAAATATTAAAAGAAAACAGCCTTGAGCTTGATATGGCAAGTTTCAATAATTATATGAAGATCCATTCCGAGAAATCAAAGGCCGGCACTGCTTTTGATAAAAAAATAGATGCCAATATTGATATTTATAAAAACATAGCTGCTGGCACCGAGACTGAATTTACGGGATATAATGAAACAAAGTGCACATCAAAGATTATTATGATGCTTGAAAAAAATGGCAGTGGAAAGCATGCAGAGACACAGTCACTGAATACAGATGCTGAAGGGGAGATAATCCTGGAAAGCACGCCTTTTTATGGTGAAAAAGGGGGCCAGGCAGGTGACAGGGGCATCATAAGCACGCCAACAGGTGTTTTTACAGTTGAAGATACAAAAATACCAGTAGAGGGCATTATCGTCCACAGGGGCAGAGTAAAGCAGGGATACTTATCTTCCGGCCAGGATGCAGATTCTGAGGTCGATATTACATACAGGAAGAATATCAGTAAAAATCATACTTCCACCCATATTCTGCATTGGGCACTGAGAACATTATTCGGTAAAGAAGTATCGCAGGCGGGTTCCTCAGTTGCCAGTGACCGTTTCAGGTTTGATTATAATATGAGTTCAGTTCCTTCAATTGCCGATATTGAAAAAATCGGGAAGCTTGTTAATGAAAAAATACAGAAAGATGACACAGTAAAAATATTCGAGACCACAAAAGAATATGCTAAAGAGATGGGAGCCATATCTCTGTTTGAAGAAAAATACGGCAGGTTCGTAAGGGTAGTTGAGATAGATGATTACAGCAGGGAACTTTGCGGTGGCATACATGTAAAAAGGACAGGTGAAATAGGTTTGCTGAAAATCATTTCTGAATCCGGCATAGGCTCTAATCTGAGAAGGATAGAAGCCATAACAGGTCTTTACGCTTACAATTATTTAAATGAAGCATCCAGGTTAATTGGTGAGCTGTCTTCAACCCTGGAAACAGATTACCATAATTTAAAAACAAAAGTCGAATCATTAAAGGAAAACTGCAGGATGCTTTCCGCAGAATATTCAAGACTTCAGCTCCTGGCAGTAAAAAAAGAAATAATTGAAAAATTCAATGAAGAGTTACCAAAACCCGGCGCACATGTAATTGATTTTGATTTTACCGTATCTGAGCCTGCCGGCAGCATGGATTCAAAGAATATGGGGCTTATTGGAGACGAGATATTTAACCAGTTTCCCCAAAGTGAAATTGTTTTAATATTTTCAAATACAATAAACGGAAAACCTGTTATGCTTTTCCAGGCTTCAAAAAGTCTTGTAAAAAAAGGTTTTGATTGCTCAGCCATGGCCAGGGAAGCAGGTAAAATCCTGAAAGGCGGAGGCGGCGGAAAAGCCGAATTTGCACAGGTCGGAGGTTCAGATTCATCTGCTCTTCGCGATGCAGCAGAAAGATCAAAGAGCCTGGCAATTGAAAAAATAACTGCAATAAGCCAGCTTTAAGGTATAAACTCAGGCAAACCAAATTATAAATAAATATATTTGATTATTTTAAAATGAGCCGGATACTTGGAATTGATTACGGAGAAAAAAGGATAGGGCTGGCTTTAACTGATGCAGGCAACAGCATGGCAAGCCCTTTGAAAGCAGTCCCCAATGATGAATCGCTTGTAAAAAGCTTGCAGGATATAATAAAAGAATATAATGTCGAAAGAATTATAGTCGGCATTCCTGTAAATCTTAAAGGGGAACACGGTTATGAAGCCCGGATAGTCCTGAGATTTGTAGAAAGCATAATCGAACCTTTTGGTTTACCTGTTGTAAAAATAGATGAAAGGTTTACCTCTCATATATCTGCTGATATGTTATCGGGTAACAGGAGCTGTAATACATGCAAAAAGAAAAGAAATCATACTGATATGCAAAGAATAAGAAAATCGGGAAATATAGATAAGATTTCTGCAGCAGTGATCCTCAATGATTATCTGGCTTCAGAAGAATTCAAAAAAATGAGCCGCTGATTTAAGGATAAATAAAATAGCATAAAAGGACCTTGAATAATTTAAATTGCATATTAATAAAATAAAAGCATTAAGAAAGAAATTATGTATATAAAAAATAAGAGTTTAAAATCAATTTGTATTTTTGCGTTATTGCCGGCAATTGCGGCATTTATTATTGTGCTGCCATCATGCAACTCGATAGTGCCCCAGGAGATAAAAAAACCCGCCATAGAAAGCGGAGTGGAAATAGTTGTTGAAATACTTGAGGGCTCAAACCTGACGCAGATTGCAAACCTTCTTGAAGAAAAAGGCGTAATAGATGATGCGTTTACATTCAGGCTATATGTGCAGCAGCAGGGAAAAGAGAAAAACCTGCTGCCGGGTTCTTATAAACTTCTTACAGGCTCAGAATATGCAGACGTTCTTTCAACTATTACAACAGGAGAAAAACAGGTTATTTATAAACTGGTTATTCCCGAAGGGTTTACTGTAAAACAGGTAAAAGAAAGAATAATAAAGGACATCCCTTTTGTTGAGCAGCAGGAACTTGATGAAGCGATGGATATCAATAATTTTACCGGCTATGAGTTCATAAAAGAAAAAGAGAACCTTGAAGGTTTTCTTTTCCCGAAGACATACGATGTAATACTGGAATATAATGCTGTAAACATACTTGAAATGATGATAGCGCAGTATCAGGTAGAGACAAATTCTCTTGACTGGTCCTATGCTGATGAAAACAATTACAGCCACTATGATATACTTAAAATAGCTTCTCTTATTGAAAGGGAAGCGTACATACCCGAAGAAAGACCATTGATTTCAGCAGTTATATATAACAGGCTCAAGGCCGGTATGCCTCTTCAAATCGACGCAACAGTGAGGTATGCTTTGGACAAATGGGACGGCATTGTAACTTACGATGATCTTGAAACAGATTCTCCATACAATACTTATAAATATGCAGGTCTTACCCCGACGCCTATATGTAATCCCGGCCTGGCTGCGCTGAAGGCAGCTCTTGAACCTGCTGATGTTGACTATCTTTACTATGTTGTAGTCAATGAAGAAACACATGAGCACAAGTTTTCTAATACATTTGAAGAGCATGTAAATGCAACGAATCAGTAGCTTAAAAAATGGCTGCAGATAATGAATTTGAAATAAAAGATATACCCCTGGTCAAGGATTTCCTTGTAGAAAAAAACAGGATAGAAAAGCTAATGCATCAATCTGAGCAAAGGAAGGTTCCTGTAATTGCAATGGAAACCGCTGCTGTGCTTGAAGCAATATGCTTTGCATACAGGCCGGTCAATATAATTGAAATAGGCTGCGGCACGGGGTTTTCGACATATTTTCTTGTAAGGCACTTTCTCCAATTAAAAAAAGGAAGCCTGCCGCAAAATCTGCCGGACTTTAAGGCCAAAATTTTAAGGTATACGGGGCTGGACTTAAACAGGCAAAGGCTTTCTGAAGCAAGGGATTATATAAAAGGCTTATTTTCCCTTAAGGAAAAAGAGACTGAAAAAGATAAAATTGAAATAGATTTTATATGCGGAAATGCGATAAATATAATACCTGAGCTCAAAGGCGGATTTGATATGGCATTTATTGATGCAGCTAAAATGGAATATCCTGATTATCTTACAGCCCTTTTACCAAAAATGGCAGAAGGCTGTATTGTAATAGCAGATAATATTTTCTATTCCAGTAAAGTTTTTAATGATTTTATCAGTGAACATGATAAAAACAGCGTAAGCGGAATAAGGCGTTATATAAAAAAAATAACTGATAGCAACTATTTCAGTACGGTTTTTATAAATGCAGGTGATGGAATTGCATTATCGGTCTATAAAAAAAATCCCTGAACTTTGCGTACCGGCAGGCAACTTCAAAATACTCAAATATGCAGTCGAATATGGGGCAGATGCTGTATATGCAGGCGGTTCAATGTTTAACCTGAGAACACTGCAGGATAATTTTACAGTTGCTGAGTTGGAGTCTGCTGTAAACTATACGCATGAAATGAAAAAGAAATTCTACCTGACCCTGAATGCAATAATCAGTGAAAATGAAATTGATGATTTTTTATCTTATCTGGAAAAAATAAAAAATATCAGGTTTGATGCAATAATAGCATCAGATCCCGGTGCCATAAAAATAATAAAAAATGTTTTGCCTGGTACAAGGATACATATAAGTACCCAGGCAAGCATATCAAACCACGAAGCAGTAAACTTCTGGGGCAGCCTGGGAGCATCAAGAGTCAATATTGCCAGGGAGCTTGGGCTGGATGAAATAAATAAGATATGCAGTAAATCAGATATTGAAATCGAGGTATTTGTCCATGGCGCACTTTGCATTTCATATTCCGGCAGATGCATGCTTTCAAAGTATCTTTCAAACAGGGACGCTAATAAAGGCAAATGTTCCCACACCTGCAGATGGAAATATTATCTGATGGAAGAAAAAAGGCCAAATACTTTTTTTCCTGTCGATCAGGACAGGCGGGGCACCTATATTTACAATTCCCGTGACCTTTGCCTCATTGACAGGCTGGACGAGATTGCCGATTCCGGAGTTGACAGTATTAAAATAGAAGGCAGGATGAAGACTGAAAATTATGTCAGTTCCGTAACATGGGCCTACAGGCAGGCACTGGACCTTATTAAGCAGGGAAAATACAGCAATGCAAAAAAAGCGTTATTGCTTAAGGAACTTGATAAAACGACCCACAGGACTTTTACTTCAGGTTTTATGTTCAATAAAAGCAGGAAAAGCCCGGAACTTGCCGATAATGATAATGTGGGCTATATAAAAAAATACAGGTTTGCTGGTACGGTCACAGGCTTTTCAGAGCAGCACGATGGCCCTGTCATACTTGCAAGAAACCAGGTAAAAATAAATGATATCCTTGATATTTTGCAGCCTGGTAAAAATCCTGTAAAATTTAAACTTGTAAAAATGGTGAATGCAAAAAGCGGCCAGCCTGCTGATGTATGCAATACAAATGACAGCTTTATTATTTGCGGGCTTGGAAAAATTAATGATATGTCTCTTGTTAAAGTAAAACTCTAAACAAATAACTTTGTTAATAATATTTCCGGAATAAAAAAATGATTACTGACCAAATAATAAAAATATTGAAATCTGCAAAAAATATTGCAGTCGTAGGCTGTTCAAGGGATCCGGGTAAGGACTCTTATATTGTGGCAAAATTTTTAAAAGATGCAGGTTTTACAATAATTCCTGTAAATCCTTTCGCTGATGAGATAATGGGGCTCAAATCATATAAAAGCCTGAGTGAGGTTAAGGGCCGGGTTGATATAGTAAATATTTTCAGGCCAAGCTTTGAGGTCCTTCCAGTAATCGAAGAAGCAGTCAGCCTCAAACCCGCTTTGATATGGATGCAGATAGGAATAAAAAGCCGGAAGGGTTATGATATTGCATCAAAAAAAGGCATACAAGTGGTAATGGATAAATGTATTATGGTCGAATACAGGTATTCGATTTATTCATGATAACAGCAAAATGAGATAATAATATGAGCATGCAAAATGTTAAAACTTTCAGGATAATGCTGTCAGGCAGGGTCCAGGGGGTAGGGTACAGGTATTTTATTGAAGAAAAAGCCCTTAAGTACCAGATAACGGGTTATGTAAAAAACACAGCTGAGAATAATGTTGAAATAAATTGCCAGGGCAGTAAAGAAAATCTTGAAAAATTTATTGCGATTGCAAAGAGGGGTCCGGCATTTGCAAATGTTACAGGTTTTTTCATTGATGAAATAAAAAATCCTGTAGTTTACAACAGTTTTAAAATTGAATATTAACTGGATTTAAAATGAAAATAAGTTCAAATACAAGGCTGCTGGGACTATTTGGAAATCCTTCCAGGCACAGCCTTTCGCCACTTATACAGAATACTTTTATTGAGTATTATGGCATGGATTGCGCATACCTTGCATTTGAGCCTTCTGCAGATACACTGAAAAAAGCCTTTTTTGGAGCAATGGAGCTGGGATTTATAGGGCTCAATATTACAATGCCATTCAAGGAAGAGGTCTTCGGCCTGTTAAACAGTTCCGAAGGGCCCGCCTCTTTTTTTAAAGCAGTAAACACAGTCAAATTCATGCCGCATAAAAGCACTGCAACAGGTTACAGCACAGACGGTGAAGGTGTTTTAAAGTCACTTGAAGACGCATGTTTTGATCTTGAAGGAAAAAGGTGCATTGTCATTGGAGCAGGGGGCGCCGCAAAGAGCGCCATATATGCAATACTTTCAAAACCTGTCGAATCTGTCTATTTATTTGATATAGACCGGAATAAGTCAGCATTTCTTGAAAATCTTTTTAAAAATAAAGGCAAAATAAAGATTATAAAAGACATTAATAAAATTGAAGAAAAATTCACAGGCTCAATCGATATTATAATTAACTGCAGCCCTGCAGGTATGAAAATAAAAGGCATTGAGAGCAATGTGCTTGCTGTTCCTGCAGGCTGGAATTTAAAAGATAAGGCAGTATTTGATATGGTTTATGAACCCCTGATGACCCCGCTTGTAAAAAAAGCGGAAAATGATGGAGCAAAAATAATAGTAAAAGGCCTGGAAATGCTTATAAACCAGGCTGCATATTCCTTTTATATCTGGTTTGGCATTATGCCGGCGGAAGATGTGATAAAAAAAGTAAAAAATAACATAATAGATAAAATATGGAAATAAAATCTGTACTGACTGGTTTAGCTTTTTTTGCTGCAGGAATTCCTGCAGGGAGCTTTTTGGCTGTACTTGTTTATAAAATTCCAAGGAAAATAAAAATCTTTAAACCTTATTCTATCTGCAGCGCCTGCAGGGAAAAAACAGGACTGCTGTACAGTTTTCCAGTATTGGCATATATTTTCAGAAGGTACAGGTGCAGAGGATGTGGAGAAAAGGTACAGGTCAAAAACATAATAATCGAAATAATAACCGGACTGCTGTTTTTACTGTCATACCTTGTTTTTTCTTTATCAGTAGATACTGCAAAAGCTGTCATATTATCAGGCGCCCTTGTAGCAATATCATTTATTGACTGGGAGTTTATGATAATTCCTAATGTAATTGTTTTTCCGTTGACTCTTGTGGGGCTTGCTTTCAGCATTGCATCTGAGCCTTTAAAGTGGTGGATGCCTCTTGCATTCAGCGCAGGTTCATTTGTTTTCATGCTTATAGTCCACCTGATTTATCCAAAAGGCATGGGCATGGGTGATGTGAAGCTTGCAATGATGCTTGGCGCTTTCCTTGTAAAAAGTGTGATAGCCGGGATATTTCTTGGATTTCTTGCCGGTTCCATAGCCGGCGTGATATTCATATTGTTTAAAAAGAAGACACTTAAACAATATATACCATTCGGGCCGTTTATTTCAATTGGCGGGCTTGTTGCTCTTTTTGCAGGAAAAGCATTATCGGCATGGTATCCGGTCTTCTTTTAAAATTTTAATAAACCTCTTTGTTTATTATTCGTCTTTTCACTTTATTAAAAAATAAATTAATTCTAAAATAAACCCATATATTATTTAATTATTGTTTTTACTGTTATTTTGTTGTTTATTTACTTATTAATTTATTTTTATAATCTTATTTGATTTTAAAGGAAGCATAAATGAGATTCTTAACAGCGGGTGAGTCACATGGAGAGGCCCTTACAGGGATAATAGAAGGTTTTCCTTCAGGTATAAAGATTGATGTTGACTTTATAAACACAGAACTTTCAAGGCGCCAGATGGGCTTTGGAAGGGGCCAGAGGATGTCAATAGAAAAAGATGAGATAAAAATTATTTCAGGCATAAGAAAAGGCAGGACAACAGGTGCGCCGATCTCATTTATAATAAACAACCTTGACTGGAAGAACCAGAAAGAAAGGCTGGAAATTGAAGAAGATATCCTTAATCCAAGGCCCGGACATGCGGATCTTCCCGGATTTTTAAAATACAGGCATGAATCAATAAGAAGCGTACTTGAGAGAAGCAGCGCAAGGGAGACAGCGGTCCGCTGTGCCATCGGCGCTTTTGCAAAAATAATTCTTAAAGAGTTCTCCATATTTATATTCAGCTTTGTAAGCCGGATAGGCAATGTAAAAATCGATGACAGTTTATTCTCAAATATCAGAAGAGGCTTTAACCCGGAAGTAAATAAAAACGACTGGGATTTTTTAAGTGCAATAGAAAGCTCTCTTGTCAGGTGCCCTGATAATAATGCAACCAGTGAAATGATAAAACTTATTAAAAAAACTGCAGAAGAAGGCGATTCACTTGGGGGCCATTTTCACGTTATTGCAGCCGGCCTGCCGCCGGGACTTGGCTCTTATGTACACTGGGACAAAAGGCTGGATGCAAAGATTGCAGCAGCAATTATAAGCATACCATCAGTTAAGGCAATAAGTTTCGGAAAAGGCTGGGAGTCTGCAAATATTAAAGGAACAGGATATCATGATGAGATATTTTATGACGGCAGCAGCGGGTTTTACAGGAAAACCAATAATGCGGGGGGCATCGAAGGCGGAATGACCAATGGGGAGCCGGTGGATATTACAGTTGCAGCAAAGGCAATACCTACGACTGCAAAAGGACTGAGGACAGTGCAAATAAATACAAAAAAAGAAGCAATAAGCTTCAAGGAGAGGGCTGATACATGTGCCATACCAAGTGCTGCAATAGTTGCTGAATCAATGCTGGCAATAGAACTATGCAATGCCTTCCAGGATAAATTCGGCAGGGATAATATAGAAGAAATTACAAAAAATTACAATAATTATATAGATTACCTTAAAAATATATAGATTTGGAATCTTATAAAAAAATAAAACTGAATAAAAATATTTCAATTACAGGCTTTATGGGTTCGGGCAAGAGCACTTCAGGCAAATTACTGGCTGATAAGCTTGGTTTTATATTTGTAGACATTGATAAAATAATTGAAATTTACCAGGGTATGACTATTCCGGAAATATTTGAAAGATATGGGGAAAAATATTTCAGGGATGTTGAAACAGAAGTCATTAAAAAAATATACGGCAATTCATCATGTGTTTTTGCATGTGGTGGAGGTGTCGTCCTTAAAGAAGAAAATATGGATATTATTAAGAAAAACAGCACAGTTATTTTACTTAAAGTCAGTCCCGGTGAAGCATATAACAGATTGACGGGCAGTTGCGGCAGGCCTCTTTTAAAAACCGGCAATCTTAAAAGTAAAATCAGCAGCCTCATATCAGAGCGTGAAGACCTGTATGAAAGGTATGCTGATATAATAATCGACACAGATAAAATTTCGGCGGAGTCTGTTTCATTGGAGATTTTGTCTTACCTGGAAAATCTTTGAAAGGCCAGGCCATGATTTGCATAAATGCTAAAACAAAGACAAGAAAATACCCTGTGTATATGGGCAGCGGGGCAGTAAATGATGCCCCGGGCATTATTTGCAGTATATTCAAATCAGCAGAAAAAATACTTCTCGTAACAGATGACAATGTCTACAGGCTTTATTCTGCTATTATTGAAAAAATGCTTGCAGATACAGGCAGACAATCAAAGACAGTAGTTATAGAAAACGGTGAAAGCTCTAAAAGCCTTGAAAATACCAGGATGCTTTATGATGAAATGATGGCTTTTAATATGCACAGGAACGACCTTACAGTTGCTTTCGGCGGAGGAGTCACGGGAGACCTTGCCGGTTTTGCAGCATCAACTTTTCACAGGGGGACTTATCTTCTTCAGTTTCCGACAAGCATTATAGCACAGGTCGACAGCAGTATTGGCGGAAAAGTAGTTGTAAACCATGGCGGCGCAAAAAACATAATCGGCAGTTTTTACCAGCCCCATGCAATTGTGGCTGATTATAACCTGCTTGAAACGCTTGATGAAAAAGAAATAAAGAACGGGCTCGCAGAAATAATAAAATACGGCCTTGTTTTCGACAAAAAAATTCTGTCCGGCCTTATAAGCATTGGAGGCAGGACAGGCAGTTTTTCTTCTGTTAAAAGTATAATCAAAAGCCCGGTTTTTGATGAAATAATATCAAAATGCATCAAAATAAAATTGAATGTTGTCAGTAAAGATGAATTTGATACAGGATACAGGAACCTTCTGAATTTTGGCCATACAGCCGGCCATGCTCTTGAAAAAATATCCAGGCTTGGCAACATAAGCCACGGAAGGGCTGTTTCATGGGGAATTATGGTGGCAATAGATGTTTCAACGGGTGCAGGGCTTTTGGCAGGTGATTACTTAAAAGATATGGCAGCTGATCTATATAAAAAAATGAAAATTCCTGTGAAACTTGTATTGGACGAGCTGCCCGGCAAGGCAACGGCAACAGATGCGGCTGCAGAAATTTACAGCGCAATGAAATTTGATAAAAAATTTACTTCCGCAAAAAACAGGTTTGTTTTGCTTAAGGGCCTGAACAGGCCGGCAATTGTCGAGAATATAAATGAAGAAATAATAATTGAAGCGATTTTAAAAAATATAACGGGAGAGAAAAAATGAAAAGGGTAATTCTTATAAATGGCCCGAATCTTAACCTGATCGGAACAAGGGAACCTGAAAAATACGGGGAAAAAGGTTTTGAAGATATAATGCAGGAGTTAAATGGATTTGCCGGCAAGAACGGGATAGTGCTTGAATATTTCCAGTCAAATAATGAGGGAGATATCATTGATAAGATACATGCTGCTGCAAATAATTTTGATTATATAATAATCAACCCGGGTGCGCTGACACATTACAGTTACAGCATCCATGACGCCCTTCTATCGGTAAAATTACCTGCAATAGAGGTCCATATAACAAATATTTTTGCCAGGGAAAATTGGCGCCAGAAATCTGTAATATCACCTGCTGTAAGCGGTGTAATAAGCGGGCTTGGCACAGATGTCTATTTGATTGCCCTGATCTATATTTCAAAAAAACTTAGTGAAAAGTGATATTGTGCCTTTTAATGCTTGTTTTATAAATCATAAAATAATTTTTTAGTTTCGGGGAAAAAATGGAAGATATTAATGAAAAAAGGCTTGAAATCTTAAGAAAAAAACTCAGGGAAGCCGGTATTTCTTCATACCTGGTAACAAGTGATGAAAATATATTTTATCTTACCGGATTCTATGGCAAAGACTCAGGGAGCATACTTGTTATAACACCATCGGATGCTTTTCTTATGGTACATTTTGTGCATGCCGGAAACGCCGAGCAATCAGTAAAAAAAAGCAATATTGAAGTAGAGAGGTTTACTACCGGGAAAATTAACATTCTATCAAAAATCCTTGAGGATAATAAAATAAAAAAAACCTGTATCGAAGGAAATAATGTAAGCTACGACTTCTATGCTGCAATAGAAAAAGAACTCGAACAAAAAAATATTAAATTTGAAAACAGGCCTGGCATAGTGGAGAGTATGAGGATAAAAAAAGACAGCAGTGAGATTTCAGCAATAAAGAAAGCCTGCAGCATCACACAGAAAGCATTTAAAGCCGTTTCAAATATGGATAAAGAAAAACTCTTCAGTCTTACACAGCGGGGCCTTGCCTTTGATATTGAAGGAAGTATGATAGAGCAGGGCTCAGAAGGCAAATCCTTTGATTTAATAGTTGCGCCGAATTCTTCTGCTGCCCTTCCACACTACGAACCGTCAAGGAAAAAAATAACCTGCGGTTTGCTTTTGCTTGATATAGGCTGCCGGTACAATAATTACTGTTCGGATATGACAAGGACAATATTTATATCAGATAATGGTGAAAAAAATCTTAAAACCGCAGGAATTTCAAAAATGATGAAAATTTATGATATAGTTTTACAGGCCCAGGCTCTCGCATTAAAAGCATGCAGGGCGGGAATTACGTGCAGGGAACTTGACCTGGTTGCCCGGAAGTTTATTGAAGACAAAGGTTTCGGCAAGCAATTCGGCCATGGGCTTGGCCATGGCGCAGGCCTGCAGATCCATGAATTGCCGACGGTATCCTTTTCTGAAGATAAGGTGCTCCAGGATGGCATGGTCATTACGATTGAACCGGGCATATACCTTGATGGAATCGGAGGGGTAAGGATAGAAGACATGGTTATAGTAAAAGACGGCGGTTATGAAAATATGTATAATGATGATAAATCACTATTGATTATTTAAATTTGTTCAGGAGAATTAAAAAATGATTACGACCAATGATTTGAAAAATGGGATGGCGCTTAATTACGAAGATAATCTTTACGAAGTCCTTTATTTCCAGCATGTAAAACCCGGAAAAGGAGGCGCTTTTGTAAGGACCAAATTAAAAAACCTTAACACCGGAGCAATAATAGATAAAACCTTCAGGGCAGGCGAGAAAATAGAGCAGGCCATTCTTGAAACAAGAAAGATGCAATATTTATATAAAGATGACCACTATAATTTCATGGATAATGAGACCTTTGAGCAGATTGCCATTCCCGATGCACAGATTGGAGAAAAAAATAAATTTCTACTTGAGAATATGGAAGTAACTGTTGTGCTCTACAAGAGCAAGCCCATATCACTTGACCTGCCTCTGGCTATAGAGGCCAGGGTGGTAAGCACCGAGCCCGGTGTAAAAGGTGATACTGTAAGCAATACATTTAAACCTGCAGAAATTGAGACCGGAGCAAAGATAACAGTGCCTTTATTTATAAATGAGGGCGATATGATAAGGATAGATACAAGGACAGGGGAATATATAACAAGAGTCAGCAAATGATTATATATTTGTGCAAATACACTATTATGCTATAATTAGTAAAAACATGGCTAAAACATCAAGGCGAAAAGCAAGAGAAGAAGCTGTAATAATACTTTACCAGAGCGACCTGCTTGGTAAAGATGTTGATTTGATACTGGAGAATGAAGCTCTTTTTGAAAGGGAAGTTGATGAATTCACAAAAGAAATAGTTTGTGGAGTCAAAGACAATATTGAAGAAATAGACAAAAGAATAAAAAATGTGGTGGAGAACTGGTCATTTGACAGAATAGCAATTGTGGACCGCAACATTATAAGGGTGGCAATATTTGAAATGCTTTTTAAAAATGAGATACCGCTCAAAGTCTCTGTAGATGAAGCAATTGAGATATCAAAAAAACTCGGGCAGAAAGAAGATACCCCTAAATTTGTAAATGGCGTACTTGGCAAAATCCTTTTTGAGATTGAAAAGGGATGATATTGACATTTATCTTTTAAATATAATATGAATAATAAAAATACAGACAACACTTCATTATATCCTGATTTTTTAGTCAGTATAATAAACGACAGGATAAACCAGTATATTGCCGAATATAATGATGCACCCTGCGCATTAAAAAATGCAATCAGATACAGCCTGCAGAATGGCGGAAAAAGGTTCAGGCCGGTATTGTGCGCCTTAACTGCAAAAAGCCTCGGTAAAAACTGTGAGCCTGTCCTTCCGACTGCATGCGCAATAGAATTCATTCATACTTATTCCCTGATACATGACGACTTGCCTTCAATAGATAATGATGATTTAAGAAGGGGAAAACCGGCCTGCCATAAAAAATTTGGTGAAGATATCGCAATCCTTACCGGCGATGCGCTTTTTGCCGAAGCATTTAATATTATTCTGAGGCACCAGGAAGCAAATAAAGATGACCTTGCAAGGGTAATGCTTGAAATAAGCTCTGCATCCGGAGCAGATGGAATGGTTGCCGGCCAGATTGTGGATGTTTATTATGCGGGAAAAAAAATATCAGGAAAAATGCTGGAATATATGCACAGCAAAAAAACAGGAAAGCTTATTACTGCATCTGTGAGATGCGGTGCAGTTTTATCGGGAGCCAGTGAAGATTATATAGAAAGATTCAGCCAATACGCAGAAAATATAGGACTTGCTTTCCAGATAACAGATGACCTTATTGACCTTGAATCTACAACTGAAAAAACGGGTAAGACATCCGGGAAAGATATGTTGCAGGATAAAAATACTTTTCCCAGTATGTATGGCATTGAAAAATCAAGGAAAATAGCCTCTGAAAAAGTATCCTGCGCAATAGAAATAATCAATAATATGGATATTGAAAGAAGCTGGCTGATAAAAATTGCAAAATTTTTACTGCAAAGGAAGAATTGAGAAGTAAAGGCAGGTTTGAAACCCCCTATGTGTCAAGGGGCGGTTTAAAACTTGAAAAGGCATTTTCTGATTTTAATTTAACTGCAGAAAATAAAAAAGCTGCAGATGTAGGCTCTTCCACTGGCGGTTTTACAGATTTCCTGCTTCAGAATGGTGCAAGCAGGGTTATTGCCATTGATGTCGGTTATGGTATAACAGCCTGGAAATTGAGGCAGGATAAAAGGGTTCATTTGTATGAGAGGACCAATATTAAAAATGTTATTCCTGATAAGCTACCATATCATGCAGATATCACAGTTGTAGACCTGTCATTCATATCGATTAAGACAGTGTTTAAAAAAATCCTTGAAATAACAGATAAGCAGGGCATTATTCTCCTGCTTGTTAAGCCCCAGTTTGAGGCACCAAGGGAAGATGTCCAGAAAGGCGGAATAGTCAGAGATAAAGATGTTCACTGTAAAGTACTTTCAGGGTTGCTGTCATTTATTTGCAATTTCGGAGTTGAATTGAAGGGGATTTCCTTTTCAAAAATCAGGGGAGCAAAGGGCAATATTGAATTCTGGATTTTTTTAGGGATTTCTGAGCCAAATATTAAAAAAACTGTATCAAATTATGATAAAATGGTCAGGAAAATTGTTAATGATGCACATATGTTTTATGAGATGAATCCTGGATTATGAAAAAAATAGGACTTATATCAAATAATAAAGCCAGCAAAGCGATAAAAATTGCTAAAGAGGTCTATGATTACCTGAGTGGTAAAAATGCCAGAGTACTACTTCTTGAGGGTGATTCGATGCCAGCAGGTTTCAGATTACCTGCAGTGCCTGTGGATGATTTTTCTTCAGAAGCTGATGTGATCGTTTCTATTGGAGGAGACGGGACCTTTTTAAGGGCAGCAAGATATTCTTTCACAAAGCAAATACCTGTAATGGGTATCAATGTAGGAAACTTGGGCTTTATGGCTGAAGTGGAAATAAAAAACAGGTTTACAGCGCTGGATAACCTGCTTTCAGGCTCATACAATATTGAGGAAAGAATGCTGCTGGAGCTAATTATCATAAGGGATGGAAAAAAAGCGGGTGGTGAATCGGGCCCATTTATTGCATTAAATGAATTTACTGTCTCACGAAACCTTATGGGCAAGATAATAGACGTTGAGCTTATTGTAAATGATTATAAAGTAATAAATTACAGGGCCGATGGAATTATAATCGCCACACCAACAGGGTCTACAGCATATTCACTTTCAGCAGGGGGCCCTATAGTCGAGCCCATGAATGATTCAATTATAATCACGCCTTTATGTGCACACAGCCTTATAACCCGAAGTATTATTATTTCACCAAAAAACAAGCTTGAAATAAGGCTCAGGACAAAAAATAAAAATGACAGCTTTAGTATAGATGGGGTAAAAAACAATACTGCTCCATCGAATAATGATATATTCAGGATCTCAAAATCAGGCTTGAAATTAAAACTTATAACTTTTAACAGCAATATATTTTTTAGAGTTTTCAGGGAAAAACTTCTAAAATAAATTTTTTTACAGGTATTTATGCTCAAAGAACTTCAGGTAAAAAATTTTGCATTAATTGATGATATTACTGTGTGTTTTGGAAAAGGGCTCAATATACTTTCAGGTGAAACAGGAGCCGGCAAGACACTGATTATAGAAGCAATCAATATGCTGCTTGGCGAAAGAGCTGATAATGACCTTATAAGGGACGATGAAGAAAAACTTGTTGTACAGGGTTTTTTTGACCTGAGTAAAAGTGAAAAATCCCAAAAATTACTTATTGAATCAGGACTTGCTTCAAATACAGATAATTTTGATGAAATTGTAATTTCGAGGGAAGTATCCAGGCAGGGCAAAAACAGGGCATTTATTAATGGGATTTTTACACAGGTATCAGTTTTAAAAAGTTTCGGCCAGTGTTTTCTTGACCTTCATGGACAGCATGACCACCAGTATCTTCT
>CAZGTW010000008.1:0-7802 GCA_964528815.1 uncultured Actinomycetota bacterium
AATTAAATAAAGCCTTTTGACCTGTAAAATATGTTCCTGAAAAGATAAACCATACCGCCCAGTGCTGCGTTAAAAATATGAATAAACAAAACAATCAAAGAGAACGCAACTGCTTTTTCATTTGCGACGCCAAAGCTTAATAGTAAAAACACTATTACATTTTCCCGGACCCCCAGACCTCCAATTGATATGGGAATTCCTATCAACACAAATATGACAGGGACCATGAACGCAAGCGTCATAAAACTTATATCCAGCCCTAAAGATATGGATACAAGATAAAACATCACAGTAAAAAGCATCTGGCAGCAAATATTAATTACAAGTCCCAGCAGAAGCCTGGGAACCCTGTTTTTATAGCTTAAAACAGCATCAGAAAAGCCCTGTATTTTCGGCCAGAATCTGCGGATTTTTGCAAACTTTAAAAACAGCTTGTCTATCTTAAATAGCGATGGCTTTGCAAGCAGTGTAAAAAGAACGAAAGCTATGCCCAGGAAAACAGCAATAATGATTATATAATTTTTAAGCATCCTGTAAATTGAAAAAGAAGTTGCAGCAAAAAAAACAGTAATCGTTATAAGCCCGAAAACCCTCTGCATAAATACCGCAGAAGCGCATTTTGCAACAGGGGCACCACGGTTTTTTGCAAGGTCATATATCCTGAAAAAATCTCCGCCAATATTTGACGGAAGCAGATTATTGTAAAAATAAGCCACCATCATGGCCTGTAACAGATAGGCCCTGTTAATTTGAACATCCAGCCCTCTTAAAAGCACATCCCACAGAATAGATTCCAGCCAAAGCATAAATAGATGAGTAATTAAAGCCAGGCAAATCATAAGAGCACTTATGCCTGCAATTGCCGAATAGATCTCACTGAAATCCTTGTAATTTTTTATAACAATAAATGCAAGCAGCAGAATGCTGATAAAAATGCGGAGCAGGTTAAGCAACCTGTCCTTTCGTGATGTATTGGCAGCTTCCTTAATTACTGTTTCGACCATACAAAGAATATACCAAAAAAGAAGCCAGTTTGAAAAGAATAAATTTTACCGGTTCAGGGCAAGCGGGAGCCTCAAGGAATTGGTTTCAAGAAACTCCCTGTCTGTAAGTACTTTGCCTGCAGGGCCGTCATAAGCCACTCTCCCGCTATTTATGAGCACCGCCCTGCCTGCAAACTCATAGGCCATATCCATATCGTGGGTCGCGATAATGACTGTCTTTTCCATATCTTTAAGCATTTTTATGAAGTTTTCCCTGTTTTGCGGATCCAGGTTGCTTGAGGGTTCATCCAGTATAAAAATCTCAGGCTCATATGATAAAACAGTTGCAAGGGCGGCAAGTTTCTTTTCTCCAAAGCTTAAAAAATGCGGGACCTCATTTTCAACCCCGTTTAAGCCAACAGCTCTTAAGCAATCGCTGACTCTCTGCCTGATAAAATTTTCATCTTTTGACCTGGGGTCCTTTCTCTTAGCAAGCAGATTAACGAGCCCGAAAGCCACGTCATCAAATACTGTAGTTGAAAACAGCTGGTCATTGGGGTCCTGGAAGACAAACCCGATTTTTTCCCTGATTGAATAAATTGTTTTTTCATTCATTTCTATACCGGAAATATAAATGCTTCCCTGCCTGTATTTTGGCTCAAGTAGTCCTGCAATATTTAGAAGCAGCGTTGATTTGCCGGCGCCATTAGGGCCGACTATTGCAACTTTTTCACCTTTTTCTATTTCAAGATCTATGCATTTCAGGACATGCTTGAAAATTACCCTGCTGTCAGTTTTCTGGTCCAGCCTTTTTGATGAAATATATTTATATTCAAGTTTTTTTATTTCAATAAGTGCCATAAGGCCCCAAATAAATGATTATGATAAAAAATAAAATTTATGTTAACAGTACCCACTAAATGTCAGAGCAATTCTAAAAGCTCTATACTCTTTATTGCTGCAAGAACAATAGCAAAGAATCCTGTAATGAGCCACCCCTTGACTGCGCCGCTTTTTGGCGAAACGGCAGGCGCTGCAACATCATGAAACTCCCCTTCAAAACCCCTTGACTCCATCGATTTATAAATATTTTCCGCCCTGTCAAAAGATTTTATAAAAAGCGTTCCTGCAAGAAATGCAAGCCTTTTATTTACATTATTATATGACCTTTCAAAAACCCTGCTGTTTATTGCAATCTGGCCTGCTCTTGCTTCGTCCCTGATAAGAAAAATGTATCGGTACATAAGAAAAATAATGGATACCATTATTTTAGGAAAATGTATCTTTCTCAGTCCCCCCAGAAGTTCAATATCACGCGAAGAGACAACAAGTGCGGTAAAAATCACAATAGAAAAAAACGACTTAATGATTGTTGTATAAAAAATCATCAGGCCCTGGTCAGTGACATTTAAAACAAAAGGCCCAAGATCAATTGAAAAAACACTTGAGCCCCTGTTTGCAATTGGTATAAAAATCGAGGCTGATAAAGGAAATAAAAAGATAATAAGTACCCTTTTTAGAAACCGGACTGGAGCAGGGGCAAATAATATAAGGGCCGCAAGTACAGGTGCAAGATAAAGCAAAAGTATCAGGTAGCTGCCTTTTAGTGTGCTAATAATAAACAGTGCCGTAATTATGGATATAATAAGTTTATATCTTATATCAAGCTTTAAAATTTATTCTACACTTTCTTTTTTTCTTGAGACCGCCCTGTAAATAAGGTACACTGCGCCAAAAATAACAAGTATTACAAGTACACCCAAAAGACCTGCGACAGGACCCTGCAACCTTTCGTTTGATATGTTTTTAACTGCATAATCGGCAGCAGGGAAAAATGCCTCATCAACAGAAGAATATGCTTTACCGATAAATCCAAAATTTTCTGCCACTTTTTCAAGGCCGTCCGGGAAGGAAGATGCAAATGGTGAAATAAAAACTGCAATTATTATTGCAACTACTATGCCTGCAATTACAAAACCCAGTATCCTTTTTTCCTTTTTTTCCATATTTAGTTCCTTTTGCCTGCAAATATGCCCTGGCCCCTTGTAATAATCAGCTCGGGCCTTATCCTGTCAATAAATGCGATTATTGCTGTGGTAATAATAGCCTCGCCTGCTCCTATTACCATGTGTGCAAGCACCATGGCCCTCACAGTCAGCCAAATATCATAAGTACCCGATATCCCCAGCTCGAGTGCAGCCATAAAAGATGCAAAAACAACAGAAAGCCATGATGAAAATGCTACTGCAAAGTAAAAGACCCATCTTTTTGACGATATCCTGCTTATAAGGTAATAAGCAAGGTATGCGCACAATACTCCGCATATTGCCATATTAAAGACATTGCTGCCAAGTGCTATTATTCCCCCATCCATGAATATGAATGCCTGGACTATAAGTATTACTGCCAGCACAATTGAACCTGCAAACGGGCCAAGCAGTATTGCGACAAGCGCTCCGCCGAGAAGATGGCCGGAGGTGCCTCCTGGTATTGTAAAATTTATCATCTGCAGCGCAAATATAAGGGCGGCCATTACCCCCATCATTGCAATGACTTTTGCTTTAAAGATTTTCCTTATATTGAAAATGGAAAAAGCCAGCCCGCCTGTAGACAGTGCGCCTGTAGTAATGGCAGTTTTTAAATCGACAAATCCATCAGGTATGTGCATTTTCTCTCCAGTAAATTATAAAGTTAATATATATGCAATATTTATCAGTAGCACTAATTTTAAAAAAGTAACACATCAGTTTAAAAAAATCAATAATTCTGTTATTTTTATTAAATGGAAAAAATAAAAAGATTCGGTATCTCAATTGAAGATAGCCTGCTTGAAAAGTTTGACAGGTATATTACTGGCAATAATTACAGCAACCGTTCAGAAGCTATCAGGGACCTGATAAGAAAAGAGCTTGTAGATGATGAATGGTCAGACTCAGTACAGGAAGTTGCAGGCGCAATTGTCATTGTATATGACCACCATAAAAGGGAAGTTGTAGATAAGCTCCTGGATATACAGCATGATTACCATGAGTTCATAGTGTCAAGCCAGCATATACACCTTGACCACAACAACTGCCTTGAAATCATAGTTGTAAGGGGCAGGCTGGCTAGCGTAAACGAGCTTGCAGCAAAACTTAAATCAATTAAAGGTGTTAAGCATTCATCGCTTACAAGGTCGACACTGGGAAAAAATATATAAAATCAGTTCCTCGTAAGCAGTGCGCGCTCGACAGTAGAATATTTATTTGCAGCGTTCCAGAACAGAAAGCCTTTTATTCCAAGGTCCTCAGCGGCATTTACCTGCGCAAGTATGTCTTTTTCAGTATACTTCAAATCATAGCTGAAAGCCTGCACCCATGGGATTATGCTGCATCCTGAATCGCCTATCCTTGCAAATCCTTTTTCCAAAGTGTACTTCATCACTTCATAGGGATGTGCCTCTGCATCATCAAAACCCAAAAAATGGACATTGTAGTGCGACGGGTAAGCCATCGGATAAATGTAATCAAGCTGGGGAGCCATTTCCTCTATGAGCTGGCCGATGCCCTGGTCGTTTTCAGTTATAAAAACCCATCCGAAGACATCTGCAGAAATCTTTATATTATAACTGCTTGTCTTGTCCTGGACTTTTGCAAGGAAACTTTTTATTGCCCCGACCTTTTGCATATCATCAGTATTGGCAGGATATACAGCATTCTGGATGCTACCCCTTGATGGAGCGCGTATATAATCAAACTGTACCTCATCGACTCCTTTTGCAGCAAGGTCCTTGATTATTTCTATATAATAATCCCATGCCTGTTCATTATATATATCTACCCAGGTCGAGCCTTCAAGAGTTATGGGCCCTCCTGTGTTTTTATTGATTATTGCAAAATCATTTCTTGCCTTCGGAAGCACGTTGTCCTTGAATGTGACAAACCTTGCTATGCTGTATATGCCATGCTGGTCAAATTCGCCCATAAGCTCATCCAGGTCATAATATGACTTTACTGCCCCTGTGTTTACAACTTCAGGCAAAGCGCAGTTGTAATCAATATAACCAAGGTCGTCTTTTACATCAAAGACAATGGCATTTAACTCAGTCTTTTCTATCATTTCATATATCTGCTCTCTTTTCTGCTTGTTTCCTATGCTGTAATAACCGGTAAGGTAAACTGCTTTTTGTGTGCCGGGTGTAATTTCGGGTATCTGTGTTTTCACTATAAAATAATAGCCCGGGAGCCAAACCTGTCCAAAAACCGGACCGGGGGCAGTAAATATGATTAATAACGAAACTGCAGCAAGGGACAGTATAAACGAGACAAGATATTTTTTAAGTTTAATTTTTGCCATGGTAAATATTTTAACTTAAATTTCAGCTTTATTTAAATAAAATTAGTTGATTAGTAAAGATTATGTATAAAATTCCCATTAAAGATTATATTATTGATTAGTTAAAAAATTTTTTTTAAACCTTTGAGAAAAGGAGTTTCTATGTCTCCAAGAAAACTGGCATTTATCTACATTCTGGCAATAATAATGCTTGTATTCGGCATTGCGGGCTCCGGAGTATTTTTCGGGGGAATGTTTGTTGTAAAGGATTTCAATCTTTCAAGCTTGAACTTTGCAAGTATTAACAATTCGGTCCAGGAGGGTTCTAGCTCGGTAAATATGCTAATCAAAGATACCTCAACTGCAATGGCAAATGTCTCTAAAACTGTAAGAGAAGTAAAAAATACACTGCTTAATGTGTCAACTCTTTCTAAAACAGCATCTGAGGCAACCTATGGTATTGCAAAATCCATGAATTTTGAAATATTTACGGTCAAGCCCCTTGAAGATACTGTCAAATATTTCAATGATATCGGAGATAGCTTAAGTACACTTTCAGAAAGTATTGAAGGTACTGCAGGCACTTTTGATAAAAACGCAGATGATATCGATAAGATAGCATTGGATATGGAGGATATTTCCGTAAAAATTGAAAGCGCTTCAAACAGTTTCAGCACCACAACGACTTCACTGCCCGATTTTGGCTTTAAAAAAATACTGTATGTTTTGTTTGCTTATGCCGGCATGCTTCACCTGATGTTTGTGCTCATTGGAATTTCTCTTATGATGATAAGCAAATCAAGCAATGTAGCTTATGTCCAGTCGTCCTGAAAATGTTTGTGTTTTTAAAATAATATATAGAAAAGAATTCTAAAGGTTTAAAATGAGAGCAATGTTACTTACCCGTATATCATTGCTGGATGACGGCGGCAAAGATACTTGCAGAGATAGAGTCAGTACCGGGGTTTATGTTACAACTATTACAGGACCCCTGGTTTTTAATGACCTGCCTGTCCCCCAACCAGGACCCGAGGATATACTTATAAAGGTATCGGCCTGCGGAATATGCCACACGGAACTTGACCAGATCGAAGGCAGGATCGTCCCTCCTAAACTGCCGGTTGTGCCCGGCCATCAGGTTGCAGGAGTTGTGGCCCAAACCGGCAGAAATGTAACAAAGTTTAAAAAAGGAGATATGGCGGGAGCCACCTGGTTTTTTTCAAGCTGCGGCAAATGCAGGTTCTGTATAAACGGACAGGAAAATCTTTGCGATGAGTTTAAGGCCACGGGATGCCATGCAGACGGCGGTTATGCAGAATACATGGTAATAAGTGAAACATCCGCCTGCAGGATACCTCCCTCTTTTAAGGACCTCTGCAGTGCAGCTCCCCTTATGTGCGCAGGTGTTGTCGGGTGGCGCTCGGTAAAGCTTGCCGGAATGGAAAACGGTAAAACCCTGGGGCTTTACGGATTTGGCTCTGCCAACCATATTGTGCTGCAGACTGCAAACTGGCTGTACCCTGACTCAAAAAAGTTTGTAATAACACGCAATCCCGAGGAGCGAAAGCTTGCAATAAGGCTGGGGGCAGACTGGGCCGGTGATATTGAGGATGTAACACCCCAAAAGCTTGATTGCATAATCGACACTACTCCTGTCTGGAAACCTGTAATTTTTGCATTGGGTAACCTGCAAAAGGGCGGCAGGCTTGTCATGAATCTCATAAGAAAAGAAGAAAAAGATAAACAATACCTGCAGGACCTTGATTATGCAAAGCATTTATGGCTCGAAAAGGAAGTAAAGAGTGTGGCAAATGTAACAAGCCGTGATGCCGAAGAATTTCTTGAGATTGCTGCAAAAGCAAAAATAAGGCCGCACATAAGAATATTTTCCCTTGAAGAAGCCAATGCCGCACTTTATGAATTAAAAAGCGGGAAATTTGCCGGCTCAAAAGTGCTGCATATAAACTGAAAACCCGGCCGTCAATTTACTTACTTAATTTATTTATTTTATCCCATGCTCCGCTTTGTAATCAGCCCAGTTCTGCTTTAACCACAGAAAACTGTCAAAATCAGCAAGCCTTAAAATAAAAGGATTATTTTCAAGCTCGTAAGCGACCGTTGAATGAGGCTTTACACCATAATTGTGGCCCGGCCAGATTTCAGTTTCAGGGGGAAGACTCATGATTTTCTTCAGGCTTTCAAATTCGGCTACTGCATCTTCTATGCTGTATGTTCCGCCCACTTTGCCTACAAACAGAGTATCGCCGGTTACAAGATTTGTACCTGCTTTAATACATATGGAATCCGGCGTGTGCCCCGGAGCAGTAATTATTTCAAGCTTTACCGTCCCGATATTGATTGACATTCCATCTTCCGGTTGTACCTGGCTTTTTACTCCCTGGCAGTTTAAGAATTTTATTTGGCTGTCTTTAGAAATTTTCTTAAAATAGTCATTGCCGCCTGAATGGTCATAATGGCCATGGGTATTGATGACATATTCAATAT
>CAZGTW010000008.1:7902-9282 GCA_964528815.1 uncultured Actinomycetota bacterium
AGCACTTTATCTGCATCAGGAGAAGGGTCAATTATTGCAGCTTTGCCTGTTTTTTCACAGGCAACAAGATATGCATAGTTCCTGTCCCCGCCGGATTCTATCTGTTTAAAAATCATCGCCCTTATCTCCTGTCCAGCACTTCGGACTCATATTTCAGAACTTCATCTATCCAGGCTTTGTCCTGAGGAGCAGATGATATTTTACAGTAGTAATTCCACACTGCGCCAAAAGGCATTGTCTTTGAGTCTTCAAGCATTCCAAGCCTTGCAAAAAGTTTGCCTTCGTCTTCATACTTTTTAATTATTGCCGCAGGTTCAAGCAGTGCAATAAGGAGAGATTTTATTACTGCTCTTGCTCCTATCACCCACGCGCCTATCCTGTTTATTGAGGCATCAAAAAAATCAGTGCCTATATGTACCCTGCCGGTAGCGCCTGCCCTTACGATTTCTTTCATTATCTCAATTACTTCATCGGACATTGTAGTTACATGGTCGCTGTCCCATCTTATGCCCCTGCTTAAATGAAGCATTATTCCTTTTAAAAACGGCAGTACTGCTGAAATCTTGTCTGAAACCTGTTCTGTGGGATGAAAGTGCCCGGTATCAAAAGTGATAAGCTTTCCATTTTGGGCCGCATATGACAGGTAGAACTCAAGGGAGCCCACTACAAAAGATTCTGAACCAAGGCCGAAAAGCTTGGACTCAAGAGCATCCAGTACATTTTCTTCCGGGTATTTGACTGAAAATATCTCATCAAGGGCCTCTTTTAAAATCAGCCTGTGCTCATATTTTGACAGGGTCGTGTCTTTCGTGCCATCCTGTACCCAGATATTATATATGCAGGTCTTTCCAAGGCGGCTCCCAAAATAATCTGATATTTCCCTGCATCTTTTGGAGTGCTCTATCCAGAATTTCCTGACTTTTTTATCCTTATCTGAAATGGTATATCCGCTGTCTGACAGTTTATGGGCAAATGTTGTCGGATTAAAATCAACACCTGCATTATTTTTTTGCGCCCAGTCGGCCCAGCTTTCAAAATGCTGCGGGCCTATCTGGTCCCTGTCCACTTTCTTACCCTTAAAGTCACCATATATCGGGTGAAGGTTTATTTTTTTTGGTCCGGGAATAAGCGAGAATGCTTTTTCAATATCCTGCCAGAGTTGTGGCAGATTGCGGGGCTTTCCTTTGAAATTGCCTGTAGTAAGCAGTCCTCCGCCAAGTACAGCATCTGTATATTCGAAGCCGCTCACATCGTCTCCCTGCCAGCAGTGCACAGATACCGGTATTTGGGCAAGACTCGTCAGGACTTTATCAGTATCTACACCAACATCCTGATATTGCTTCTTTGCTTCTTCATATTGTTTTTCTATATCAGCCATTT
>CAZGTW010000008.1:9382-23406 GCA_964528815.1 uncultured Actinomycetota bacterium
TTATTGCCATCCGACTTTACCGGGCATTACCATTGAGACCCAGGTGGTGCCGACATTAAGGCTTATTTCATCACCATTTCCATCAAAGAACCTGAAAGGCTCGCCAAGGCTGCCTCTCTCCCAGTAACCTTCAACAGCATTGCCGTCTATAAAGTAAAATGCCTGACCCGAACCCGTCGTCCTGACTGACATGTGTTTGTATTTGTCAATGGGCCCGACAATATCAGTTATCAAAGCAACAACATTCTTTACAGCGATAATCTGGCCGGTCTCATGGTCAACATGTGGTCTGCCTCCCATATACCTTAAGTAGCTGTTTGATGCCCTGTCATACTTGAAATTGACATTAAATCCTTTTGGAGCATAAGCAGGAGTCCCAAAATCTATAAATACATTTCCGACATTTCCTCTGCCGCCTTCATCTGCATCACCTTTATATGAGAACGGGATGCCATTTCCTTCAATAGGATAACCGACTGCTGCTGCTTTTTCCCTTATTTTAACTGTTGAAGTAAATGCAGTATGTTCCTGGATTTTACTTCTTTTCCAATCCCTCCAGTAGGGGCAGAGCCCGACTATGCTGCTCATACCTGATTTATCAGTCATCGCGCTCATCGTATACATCCCAAGGCTTTCAATGTACTGGTAGTTGTGAGGATAGGTACCAAAAAATGCATAAATAGCATCAAATGATTTTGCTATTTCTGCATAGTATGGCCTTGAGCTCCTGAATGGGCCCACAATACCGGCATCTCTTGATGCATAAATTGATACAAACCTTGTAATTCCATATTCATCCACTACTTCAAAAACAACATCTGCAAGATAAAGTCCTGATTGGGGCCTTGCAGCAAAACTGTTTTCAACCATGATGGCAATTGGCCTGTTGCCGGTGAGTCCGGCTTTCTGCTTGACAAAATCCTGTATGCTACCCGGCACAAGCATGAGCGCTGAGCTGGCTAAAAGTATTGCAACAAGTATGCCTATCAGGATTGCAAGAGTAGTTTTTTTCATACTGAGTTTCCTTCCTGTCCAATAGAATAAAAATGACAATAAAAAATACTGTAAAAAACTCTTTATTTCAAAAAGCTTGTATAAATAATATACAGCCCTGGATTATTTATTAAATTTTTATTAGCCTGTCCTGGCAGGCCAGCGACTTGCACAAACCTTTATACTAATAACTATACCGCTCTGACAGGTAAGCTTTAATTATAATTAATTTCAGCCGGTTTTTAAAATATTTTTTAATTTTTTTAATTTAATATTTTTCAAATAATGTTTTAAAATAATCTGGCAGTATATAATAATTAAGTATTACAAATTGAAGCAGGCAAGTTTAAATATTTTTCCAAAATAATAACCACAACATTATTTTGCCGGCAATTAACCTTTAAAGTTAAATATATTAATATAGACAGGAGAATAAGATGGAACAGTTCTTAAGATTCAGAAGAGAAGACCTTCAGAAATATGCAGAGACATATATGGAAAAGCTTGGCGTACCCAAAAAGCATGCAAAAATAGTGGCAGATGTCATGATAGAGGCCGACCTTAGAGGTGTTGACTCCCATGGGATAATAAGGATTTACAGCTATTATGGAAACCGCCTTGAGAAAAAATATATGGACCCGGCAACTCCTTTTAAGATAGTGTCAGAGACTGATACCACGGCGCTCTATGACGGCGCAAACGGGCTTGGGCATGTGGTAAGCCATGCTGCAATGGAGGCCTGCTTAAAGAAAGCAGAGAAATCAAACCTTGCCATAGCTGTTGTCAAAAATTCAAACCATTATGGTATTGCTGCATATTATGCAATGATGGCCCTTGAGCATGACATGATAGGAATAAGCCTTACAAACTCACAGCCGCTTGTAGCTCCCACTTATGGAAGGACAGCAGTTCTTGGCACAAACCCCATAGCAGTAGCTGCCCCGTCATACAGGCAGTATCCGTTTGTTCTTGACATGGCAACAAGCGTTGTGCCGATAGGAAGAATAAAAGTTTTTGAGGAAAAGGGTGAAAAGATCCCCATCGGCTGGGGAATCGATGATGATGGAAATGTAACCGATGACCCTAAAAAGGTACAGAGCGGAGGCCCGGGCGCACTGATGCCTCTTGGCGGAATAGATGTAATGAGGGGCTATAAAGGTTACGGCCTTGCATTTCTTGTAGAGATACTTTGCTCGGCCCTTTCAGGCGCCACTTATTTTACAGGAGTAGGATTTCCTCATGAGCCAAAAATGTGCGATGTGAGCCATTTCTTCATGGCTATTAATATAGCTGCTTTCAGGCCGATTATTGATTTTAAGAAACAGCTTGACGATATGATAGGCCTTCTCAAAGATTCTCCAAAGGCAGCAGGAAAAGACAGGATATTTGTGGCAGGCGAAAAAGAGTTTGAGAATGTAAAGTACAACCAGGAACATGGCGTACCGGTACTTAAGCCTGTTGTAGACCAGCTTATTTCAAATGGAAAGAGGCTGGGCATACCCTTTGAGCTTAATGCCATAAGCTAATAAAAATCATACCGGCAAAACAGAGAACTTGAATCCTTAAGGTATAAGATGTATCCTAAAAAAAATTTTTACCGGTAAAATAAAATCCTTAAAAATCGGGTTCTATAAAATATCCGGCATATCTGTATTATCTGTAATGACTTCAATAAATCTTTCTGTAAGGAAAGGGTCAAACTGTGTTCCTGCACATGTCTTCAACTCCTGAATAACTTCACGGCTGCTTAATGGTTTTTCATAAGTTCTTCCATTTGTCATAACTTCAAACGCATCAGCAATAAGAATTATCCGGGAAGTCACAGGAATCGACTCTCCTTTTAAACCCCTCGGGTAACCTGAGCCATCCCAGTGCTCATGGCAGGAAAGAACAGCATTGGCCACATGGGCAATCTGTGAAGAAGATTGCACAACATTAAATCCTATCTCAGGATGTCTTTTCACTATTTCCCATTCTTTGTTTGTCAGCCTGCTTTTTTTCCTGAGTATTGCTTCAGGTATTGCAACTTTTCCTATATCATGAAGGGCCGCAAGAAGAGATAATTCGTCAAGCTGGTTACTGGATAGTTTGATATATTTCCCAAGTTTAATGGCAAGTTCTTTTATCCTTGCTGTATGTTCGGCAGTCTCATTGCTCTTTTCATACAGTGCAGCTTCCAGCGCAGCCATTATTGAGCTTGCGGTACTTTCTTTCTCAACCAGCTTATTTTTGTACATATTGCTTTCAGAATCGATTATTACAGCATCTATGCTCTGGCTGCTGCTTTCCTTTGTTGCTGCCCCAAGAGAAATACTAAGCGGGATTTTCTGGTTTTGTGTTTTTTTACATTCGGTTTTTATTCTTTCCAGTATTTCTTCAAGGTTTGAAACCGGTGTTTTAGAAAGCAGTATTACAAACTCATCGCCACCCCATCTTGCTATTATATCTTCGGCACGGCATGTCCGTTTAAATATTTCTGAAGCCTCTTTTATTATTCTGTCTCCCTCTGCATGCCCGAATGCATCATTAATGACTTTGAGGCCGTTCAAATCACCCATTATAACAGAAATCGGCAACTGCCTTGAAGTGTCAAGACGTTTTTTTTCCTCTTCAAAAAAAGTGCGGTTATAAAGACCGGTTAATTTATCATGGTAGCTTAAATGCAGCAGCGCCTCTTCAGCTTTTTTCAACCTGTTTATGTTTACATGAGTGCCTGCCATTCTGATGGGCCGCTTTTTTTCATCCCATTCAATTACCTTGCCGCAATCCAGGACCCATACCCATTTCCCGTTTTTATGCTTCATTCGCACTTCACATTCATATAGTTCCAGTTCTCCTGAAAAAACTTTGTTTAAGGTTTCATCGGATTTTTTGATATCATCCGGATGGGCCAGCCTATTCCATATATCAATACCTGTAGGGGAAAGCTCCTCAATTGTATAGCCAAGCATTTCTGCCCACTGTTCATTGTAAACATAGTTGCCGTCTTTAATATTCCAGTCCCATAGACCTATCCCAGCCCCATCTGTGGCTATCTTTAAGCGGTTCTCGCTTTCCTTTAGCTTTATTTCAAGATTTTTCCTGGAATCTATATTTGTGATAAAGCCGAATAAAAAAGCGGGTTTTCCGGTTTCGTCCTTAGCCAGCACGGTCCTGTCAGAAAACCAGTGGTAATTTCCATCCCTGCATAATAACCGGAATTCTACGGCATCATTACCGGTTGGGCTGCTTAAATATTCTTTAATTGCATTTAAAACCAGAGGCAGATCATCCGGGTGCACTTTTTTTAATGTTTCCTCTCTGGACATTTTCTTAAATTCATCAGGCAAATACCCTGTCAGTTTTTCAATTACCGGGCTCAGATAATCATATTTTCCGGTTATGAGATTGCGTTTATAATTTGCTGATTGTGAAAATTCAATGACTTCACGAAGCTCCAGCCTGCTTTTTTGCAGTTCCTGCTCGGCTATTTTCCTTTCTGTTATGTCCGAACCTAAAAGCGCAATCTGTCCTTCCTGCGGAGAATAAATAATAAGCTCAAAATATTTATTTACTTCTTTGCTGTAGTCCTCAATTCGTGCAGGAACCCCTGTAATATAAACCTTTTTAAATGCTTCAAGCCATACATTTTCAGTTGCGGGAAATACTTCAAGCAGTGTCCTTCCGATAAGATTGCCCGCTTTTACTCCTATAGCCCTCTCATATTCTGGATTAAGCTCAAGGTATCTGTAATCTTCTGGCTGGCCATTTTCATCCAGGACAGCTTCGTAAAGGCTGAAACTGCTGTTAAGGTTTTCAAACAGGGCCCTGAAGCGCTTTTCACTTAGTTTTAAAGCTTTTTCCCTCTCTGTAATTTCCTGGCGGGAACTGAACAGTTCTGTGTTTGCGGATTTGAGCTCATTAAGGGCAGCTTTTAATTTATTATTTTTTTTCCTCAGCAACTGCTTTGCGTGTTCAACGGTTGTTATATCATTGACAGAAGTGAACCGGTATTTCCTGCCGTGAATGGATATATTTTCTGCAGAAAGAAGCACATGCTTGATTTGGCCATTTTTAGTTTTTAAAACTGCCGGCAGATTTATTACCTTATCTTTATTTGCTATTTTAGCGTACAGCTTTTTTAAGTAATCAGGAGAAAAAATACCTAATTCGGTCGAGGTTTTTCCAATTGCTTCCTCCTGGCAAAACCCAAGCAGGTCAGTAAAAGCCTTATTGACTTCAACATATGTTCCTGTTTCGCAATCGCTGATACCGCACGCAGTATAATTAAGGTCAAACAGGTAATAGTATTTTTGGCCGGCAAGTTTGACATCAGAAAGATCTTTACTTACTCCAAAAAAAGCAGGCCTTCCGCCCCATTCACCGGCAACCACCCTGGTCTCTGCAGGTATGAGATTTCCCGAACGTGTATAAAGCGGTATTAAGTATGAGTTTACATTGCCATCAATAATTTCTTTAAGTATTCTTTTAGCTTCTTTCCTGTGCTTGGGCGGGTGCAGAAAAAATGCGGGTTTTTTTATAAGTTCAGCCAAGCTGTAACCAAGCTTTTCAGTTACAGTGCTGTTAGCATGTAAAATAATGCCTTCAGCATCAGTAATAAAAATATAATCGGTTATACTGTTAAAAAAGGACCGGTAATTTTTATCAGGCATGATTTACATCCTTACCACAACAATTAAAAAAGCTTTTATATATATCTCAGGACATAATATAAAAATAGGATACTTTTTAAAATTCATATCTTGCTCTGCCGCTGCTATTTCCCGCTACACTTTCAAACAGGCTCAATGCTCCAGGCAGCTTTTCCATATCAAATGTGTCAGCAAGCACAATGATTTCTTTTGCCCAGGTTTTAAGAGCCTCTATTTTTTTCTTATTGGAAAAGGCAAGTATGTTTTCTGCAAATTCCTTTATATCTGAGATTATAAACGTGTTTTTTATCTTTTTATATTTTGAATAGTAGGCTTCTTTTACCGCCTTTGACTCCTTTGCATCAAGTAAAAGCATTTCAATTTTGTATTCCGGCTCTTGCTCTTTTGCTTTTATGGATACACTTATATGCCGGCTTATCTCAAAGAACAGCTCCTCTTTTATTACAGGTTTTCCCAGAAAACCATCAAAACCTGCGGCTTTTATTTTCTTTTCATCCTCTTTTGTAGCTGATGCTGTAATGGCTATTGCTTTGATTTGGCTTGTTGCAGTGTCAATTCTTAACATACCTATAAAGTCAAAACCGTCAGAGACAGGCATCTTTATGTCGCATAACACAAGTCCCGGCAGATGCTCTTTTGCAAGCCTGTATGCTTCGATGCCGTTTTGGGCAAGAAGAGTTTTGGCGCCCCTCAGACTTAGCATGTCATCAAGAAGGAGTCTGTTTGACTCTATATCGTCTGCAATAAGCACTGTAAGGCCTGAAAGGTCAATATCGCCTGTAGGAACATGGCTATGGCTGACGCTTTGAATCTTCGGGGCAAGCTTTATGCTCTTTAGAGTTATTGTAAAGAGGCTGCCCTTTCCGGGCTCGCTTACAAGCCCTATCTTTCCCCCGAGCATTACTGCAAGCCTTTTTGTTATTGAAAGGCCAAGGCCTGTTCCGCCGTATTTTGAGCTCTGGCCCTGCTTTTGCACAAATGGTTCAAATATCTCCTCCTGGCTTTGCATGGGTATGCCTATGCCGCTGTCAGACACTGATATCTCAAGGTCTATTTTGTCTTTGTCTGCGAATGTCTTTTTTGCAGAAAGGCACACAAAGCCCTTTTCTGTAAACTTTACTGCATTTCCGATCAGGTTAAAAAGAATCTGGCGAAGCCTTACCTCGTCAATCATGAGGCGGTGGGGCATATCCGGGTCTATGTCTGTTATAAAGTCAAGGCCTTTCTGTTTAATCTTTAAGGAAAATATCTTTTCAATCTCTGAAAATACCTCCGTAATATCCACGGACTTTATATCAAGGGCAAGCTTGTCTGCCTCTATCTTTGAAAGGTCTAGTATGTCATTTATGAGTGACAGCAGTGAATGCCCGGCAGATACTATAGAGGCAAGGTAGTTTCTGTGGGCCCTGTTTTCCATCTGGCCGTCTAAAAGCTCCGAAAAACCTATTATGGCATTTAAGGGGGTCCTTATCTCATGGCTCATATTTGCAAGGAAGTTACTTTTGGCAATGTTTGCCGACTCTGCAGCTTCCTTGGCAAGAAGGAGTTCTTTTTCGGCAATGTCCTTTATCTGTGCTTCTGCAATTGTATTGGCTAGTATTTTAAGATAATCTATCTGATTTTTGTCCCATGATTTTTTTTCTTTTACTGAATCAAAGCCAAAAAAACCAGCTATTCTTTCATTATTGCTTATCGGCACACATAAAAGAGATTTTATCTGCTGCTTTTTAAATTCCATTTTCTCGGATAGTGCCTGTGCGGGAAGCATATCTACATCAGGTATATGAACAACCTGGTTATTAAGAATCAATTTTTTCCAGTATGGAAGTTTATCCGTTGGAAAATCCTGTATCGAATCCATTTCAGAACTGATTCCCCGTGCACACCATTCATGAGTATTTGTCATTGTTTCATAACCTTCTGAGAACTTAAAAAGGTATGCTCTGCCTGCATTAAAAAAGCTGCCGGCGCGTTTAAGCATAGCATTGATTATTTCATCCATGTTCGAGCTGCCTGCTTTTACAAATCCGGTTGATATCTCTGTCATCATCTCCTGGAACCTGACCTGTTCCTTCATAGCTTCTTCTGATTTCTTTTTTTCAGTTATATCCCTGGCAATAAGCATATACCCGATTATGTTTTTTTGTTTTTTATCATAAAGAGCTGAACAAATAAGGCGTAAATAATATTTTTTATTATCTATTTCTAATGATGTTTCCTTTGTTTTAAGCGAAGCGCCCAGGTTGCAGAATAACCTGACTTCAGGGTGTTTTATAAAAAGGAAATCTTTATCAGTGCCGATTCTGATTTTTTCCATTCCGAATATACTGCAGAATGCCCTGTTTACATCTACAACCCTGTTATCACTGTTAAATAATATTATCCCGTCATCAATGCTTTCCATTACTGTTCCCCATGCAATCGGTGACAGGTCAAACAGTTTATAATAAAAAAGGCCTATAAATAAAAGGATGCCTGAAAGACTGAAAAACGCTGGAGTAATGTCAACTCCTACAATTGTCTTCGGAGAAAAAGAGTATGCCAGGTTCGCTATAAAAGGGACTGCTACTGAAAAACTGAGTATTCTTGACTGCAGTATATACTGATGTTTAGCCCTTATCATTGTGACAATCAGAATAAGCATGGCTGTAATTACCAGGGTATAGCTGTATATTGCATTAACCCAGTACCAGGGACCCTGGGCATATATAGCATAAATACCTGTAGCGGAACTCTCCGCAAGCGTTATTTCAGACCACAGCAGGCCGTGATAATGATTTGTGCAGGCAATAATAAAAGTCACTGCAGGTACAATGAATAGAAATCCCGTATTTTTTCTTGTAAGCCACCTGTCCCTGCCAAGATAACGGCATATAAATATTAAAAAAAGCACCGGGACAGTTGTAATGCCTATATAAGTTATGACTGAAAAAACTATCTTAAAAAAAACTGTTTTTGCAGCTGCTTCAAATACTGCAAAAAAAGACCACTGGGTAATAGCTGAAATAAGCAGGATAAACTCGATACTGGCAGTTGCCGATTTCCGGCTGAAGACCTGCAGTGCAAGCACACCGCCATTAATAAGTGTAGCTGCTATAAGAAGTGTTGTAAAAATATTTAACTGCAACTCATCCCCTGGATTTTTCTCTGAGTCCGTATGCTATTTTTTAAATATGGCGATTTCCAAAAAGCCAAATCCGGTGTTTCTATTTCCTAATTTATTAAATCAATACACTGTTTATCAATATTTGTAAAGTATATACATATTATATAATAAATTTATCGGCATTTATAAGATATTACTTAAATATAAATAAGCTGTCTTAAGGGCAATAAAAAAGGCCTGAAGACTTATTTAAAAACCGGTTCCGGCCAATTTCATACTTATAGTAATTTGAACTATTTAAGAGCTGAATGACTGTCTCAAATCAACAGTTTTACATAAAAAGTGGTCCCGTCACTTTCAGAAGACTTAAACCATACATTTCCATTGTGGGCTTCAACAATAGCTTTTACAATGTATAAACCCAGACCTGTTCCGTCAGTCTCTGAAAGAACAGCGTTATCCGCCCTGAAAAATTTTTCAAATATTCTTTCCCGCTGCTTATCAGGTATACCTATGCCATTATCTTTTATAAAAATCACTGCCTCATTGTTATTCCTGCTGCAGCCAACCCTGACAATCCCTTTTTCATTCGAGTATTTAATTGCATTATCAATAAGGTTTGAAAAAACCTGCCTGATCTTGCTCTTGTCAATATTAGCAATCAGTTCCTCCGGGCTTTTTACGTCCAGCATCAACCCGACATTCTTTCTCTGTGCATTCTCCCCCAGGTCTTCCAGTATTGAACTTATTAAGGAAATAATGTCTGTTTTTTCTTTTTTCAATTCAAATTTCCTGCCTGTCTCAATGTGAGAAACATCAAGAAGTTCATTAATTAGTTTTACCATACGATCAGCGCTTTGATGTGCTCCCCTTGCAAATTCCACCTGCTCCTCTTTAAGATTGTTTTTCATCAGCAATTCTGTCATCCACTTTATGCCCGTTAAAGGGGTTTTTAGCTGGTGTGAAGCAATAGAGACAAACTCATATTTCATCTTATCGATTTCACGCTCTTTTGAAATGTCCCTGAAAACAACAACGCATCCTGTAACATTGCCTTCTTCATTTTTTAGCGGGGAGGCGCTTCCTTTAACCGGGATTTTTTCCTTGTTTTTTGTTATAAGAAGCTTTGGATTACTTATGTTCTGTGTTTTCTGGCTCTTAAATGCATTTTCTATAAAATCTTCATTATTTTTAATTGACCCCTGCTCAGGAATGAACTCGAGTACTTCATTATATTTTTTGCCCAGCACTTCCTCTTCGGAATAACCGCTTAAAGAACTCGCCATAGGATTAAAAAGCATGATATTGAGGCCTTTATCTGTTACAAAAACTCCATCGCCAATTCCTTTGAGTATTGTGTCTGATTTATTTTTTTCTTTTTTTAACTGCAGCAGTTTTTCATTAAGAAGATCCTTGCTCATTTTTAATTCAAGGTGCGTTTTTACCCTTGCTTTCAGTTCGTATAAATTAAACGGTTTTGTGATATAATCAACCGCACCTGCTTTAAAACCGTTTACAATATCCTCAACTTCCACTTTTGCAGTTAAGAAAATCACGGGTATATTCTCTGTTTCGGGCATGCTCTTCAATACTTTGCATGTTTCAAATCCATCAAGTTCCGGCATCATTACATCAAGGAGTATCAGGTCTGGTAGAATCTGTTTTGCTATATCAATCGCCTGCCTGCCATTTGCTGCAACAGAAATCTTATAGTCACTTTCTTTTAAAATACTCCCCAAAATCTGTAAGTTCTTTATTGTATCATCAACTATCAAAACCAGCGGCTGGCTGTTTTCCTTCATTTCATCAATCATTAAAATAGCTTTCACGATTATTCATAAATCTGCAAATTATGTATTACTTCCTATTTGGTTTTGGATTTATTAAATCAGGGTTCTTCTTCTTTTAATCTCATTGTTTCTTAATCTCCATATAAAAAATACTGCAATACATGCAAGCAGAACAAATATTGTAAGTAGCGTTGTGGGCAGGTCAAAATAAGACAGCACAACAGCAAACCTGTTCATTTTTACATTGAATTTCCTGATATCGCTGACTCCGCTTTTAAACCTGCTTTTTGCATCCAGGGTCAGGGCGTATACTTCATGATCGCCTTCATCCAGCTCAACAAACTTCTGTGAGTGGTTAAGAACCCAGTCACCATCTTCATTTACATTTACTCTGTAAACCAGAACCTGCTCTTGAACCTGCTCCGGATGTATAAAAACAACAACTTCTGAGTTGGGTATACCCTTTCCCGTAATTTTTATAACATTCTCCCTGTCAATACCCTTAATCTCAATTATTTGCGGCCTTTGAAGTATTGCTGACTCACTGGCATTAAAGACATCTTTTGAAACCATACTTGCAATGGCTATTTCTTCATTACCTTTCAAACTGCTGCCTGACGATGCTGCATTTTCCGTGCCGGAACCTATCCTGATATTCGTGATATTTGAAGGTTTGCCTGATTTTTTATTTTTATCAATGCAAACAGCATATATCTTATGTTCTCCTTCTTTTAATAAAACAGTTCCGCTAAACCTTCCTTCACTATCTGTTTGTGCAAATCCCGGAAACATATTTTCTCCATCTATGTAAAGATCAATTGAACTGTCGGATTGTGCAATTCCTGAAATATAAATCCCTGAACCCCCTTGAGGATTCTGCGGATTATTTATTATTGGATCCGGAGGTGTCGCATTACCGTTGTCTGCTGTATCAAATTGTGCAATCAGAGAAGCTGATTTGTTTCCATAATTATCATAGGCATATATTTTTGCATAATATGTGACATTTTTTTCAAGCCCGCTTATTACTGTAAATGCGGTTTCCATATCCGCCAGAGTTGCATCATCAGTAATATCCCATACCCTGGCATCGGCTGTTTCGTTTTGCACATCTGCAATATTGCTGCTGTAGAGAATCCTGTAATATTTGAAATTAGTTTCTGAACTGGCAGGTGTCCATGACCACAATATAGATGAGGCATCCGAGCTTATGCCTGAAAAATCGTCCAGTCCATCAGGTGCCTTTGTATCCAGTGCCAGTGATGCATAAGAATAATCACTTAAGTTCTGGCCCTCTCCTTCTGCAATAAGCCTTATTTGGACATTTGCGCTGTCGATTTCTCCAAAATATTCAGCTGTATCCCATGAAATAATTTTTCCTTTACCCGGAAATATTAACTGGCCAACGTCTCCTGTCAGGAACTGCCGGGAAATCACCACGGCGTTTTCACTGTCACTAAAAACTTCAAGGCTTATTTTTAATTCTTCATTTGCTCCAAAAAGATCGTAATTAATTAAAACCTCATTTGTTGCCCCCTGCTGTGCTGCTGAATTTATAATAATAACGGGTTTGACAGTTGCAGGTTTAACAGCATCAGTTAAATCGCTTAAAACAGGTAATCCCGGTGTAGTACCTGTCAGTGCTTTCGGGGTTACCTTGACTTTTATAAACTTACCCAGATCTGAAGTTACAGGTGTATAGGTGCTGTTTGTTGCGCCTGAAATGCTGGTATACGTTCCGCCTGCAGAATCACTAATCAGCCACTGGAAGGCAGGTGTCGCTTCAAGGTCCCCGTTTATATCAGCATATCCTATACCTGAAGCCGTAAGCGTCTCGCCGACTTTGGCTGTGCCTGTAATTGCCGCGCCTGTATATGACGGAGCTGCCTCAGCTGCCAGAACAGCTGCAGTTGCTTCAGATATTACAGGTGTCCCCTGAGATGTACCTGTCAGTGCTTTCGGGGTTACCTTGACTTTGATAAATTTTCCCAGATCGGCAAATACAGGTTTGTAAGTGCTGTTTGTTGCGCCTGAAATGCTGGTATACGTTCCGCCTGAAGTATCACTTATCAGCCACTGGTAGGCAGGTGTCGCTTCAAGGTCCCCGTTTATATCAGCATATCCTATACCTGAAGCCGTAAGCGTCTCGCCGACTTTGGCCGTACCGGTTATTATCGCGCCTGTATATGACGGTGCTGTCTGTTCAATTATAATTTCGCCTGTTTCCACAGAGTAGACTTTGAAAGTGCTTATATCTATAATATTATTAGGATCCTGCTTATGATAGTACCAGTTCCCTTCGCCTACATAATAAACGAAATTATATTTTAATGTATAAGGCATCCTTATTGTCTTGCCAGTTACTAAATTAACTGCTTCAAATCCAAATCCCTCTGCGGGTTTTACATTTAATCTGTTCCCGGTTGGAGAATAAATGATATTATTGTGCGCAATATTCCACTCCGATTCTATAAGGCCAATATCAGTATAGTTATATGGTGAGAAACTTCTTGGATATTTGCCATATTTAGTATAGTAATCATTTATAAGCTTGATCATTGCACTTGATATTTCGCTGAAAGTAATCCCAAGCGATAAAGTAGTGGTGTATTCAGTTATCGCTGCAGTTGCTTCAGATATTACAGGTGTCCCCTGAGATGTACCTGTCAGTGCTTTCGGGGTTACCTTGACTTTTATAAACTTACCCAGATCTGAAGTTACAGGTGTATAGGTGCTGTTTGTTGCGCCTGAAATGCTGGTATACGTTCCGCCTGCAGAATCACTAATCAGCCACTGGAAGGCAGGTGTCGCTTCAAGGTCCCCGTTTATATCAGCATATCCTATACCTGAAGCCGTAAGCGTCTCGCCGACTTTGGCCGTACCGGTTATTATCGCGCCTGTATATGACGGTGCTGTTTCCGGCGCTGCTAATACTGCTGAAGTTGCCGCAGATGTCAATGTTGCCCCGGGAGACGCCCCTGTCAATGCTGCAGGTGTTACCTTGACTTTAATAAATTTTCCCAGATCGGCAAATACAGGTTTGTAAGTGCTGTTTGTTGCGCCTGAAATACTGGTATATGTACCGCCTGCTGAATCGCTTATCATCCACTGGTAGGCAGGCGTTGCTGCCAGGTCTCCGTTCAGGTCGCTGTATCCTGCCCCTGAAGCCGTAAGCGCTGTACCTACTTTGGCTGTGCCTGTAATTGTCGCACTTGTAAATGTCGGTGCTGTCTCCGGCGCTGCTAATACTGCTGAAGTTGCTTCAGATATTACAGGCGTTCCCTGAGACGCCCCTGTCAGTGCTTTAGGGGTTACCTTGACTTTGATAAACTTACCCAAATCTGCAAATACAGGTTTGTAGGTGCTGCTTGTTGCGCCTGAAATGCTGGTATACGTTCCGCCTGCAGAATCACTAATCAGCCACTGGAAGGCAGGTGTCGCTTCAAGGTCCCCGTTTATATCAGCATATCCTATACCTGAAGC
>CAZGTW010000008.1:23506-25954 GCA_964528815.1 uncultured Actinomycetota bacterium
AGGCAGGTGTCGCTTCAAGGTCCCCGTTTATATCAGCATATCCTATACCTGAAGCCGTAAGCGTCTCGCCGACTTTGGCCGTACCGGTTATTATCGCGCCTGTATATGACGGTGCTGTTTCCGGCGCTGCTAATACTGCTGAAGTTGCCGCAGATGTCAATGTTGCCCCGGGAGACGCCCCTGTCAATGCTGCAGGTGTTACCTTGACTTTAATAAATTTTCCCAGATCGGCAAATACAGGTTTGTAAGTGCTGTTTGTTGCGCCTGAAATACTGGTATATGTACCGCCTGCTGAATCGCTTATCATCCACTGGTAAAGAGGCGTTGCTGCCAGATCCCCGTTTATGTCAGCATATCCTGCACCTGCGGCAGTAAGAGTTACGCCTACTTTGGCTGTGCCTGTAATTGTCGCACTTGTAAATGTCGGTGGTTCATTTGCTATTTTAACTTCTGCCGTTTCAGAACTTATCACTGCTTTTCCGGGAGAAATCCCTGAGAGTGCAGTCGGTATTACTGCAACCTTTAAAAATTTGCCGATATCTTCTGCAACAGGTTTATAGTTACTGGCAGTTTCGCCAGGTATATTTTTATATGTACCTTCTGCTGAATCGCTTATCATCCACTGGAAAATGGGCTTTCCTTCAGGGTCTCCGTTTGCATCACTGTAGCCAATTCCGGAAGCAGCCAGTATCTTTCCAACTTCAGGGCTTCCTGTAATTTCAGCGCTTTTATACTGTGGAGATGTATTTGTTATAACTGAAACTCCAGAAAAGGTAACCTTGGTCGACCATGCCCTGAGTCCCGTATAAAACTTCTGGCCCTCTTTAGCTGCTGCAGTTTTATATTCAAAATCAAGTACAAAAATTCCGTCAATATAAATACTTATTTTTTTGCTTACACTGTCTGAATCACTTCCTGTAACAGATACATAAATAGCGACAATGTGCTCTGCTGTCCACCATCCAGGGTTTGCAGACTTGGTTGGAATAATGTCATTCTCGCCTGCTTTAAGAACTTTAACCGGATTGAATTCATATCCGCCTGTCCTGGGCCTTATAACAATCGCTCCGTCACCAAAACCCCTGTCAAACTGAACTATATAACCAGTATCATCTGAGGCATTTTCAGAATTTGCAGTTGTGTCAAAAAATATACCATAACCTCCATTTTTACCTTCATCCAGTTTTGCCTTAATTTTTAAATTATATTCCAGTTCCGGATTTTCAATAAAAAGACGGCTTTCACCACCCCAGGTCTGCAAAGCACCGGTATCGGCGATATCTTTCCACTTGCTGAAATCTGGTGAAACCGCACCTGACTCTTTCAGCTGGTCAAGAGTTACAGGAACAATTTCATCGTCTGTAATTTTATCTTCCTTGCCAGACACAACAGCTAAAGTCGCATCGCTTAATACAGGCATTCCGGGTGATTTACCTGTCAGCGCGGCAGGAGTTACTTCTGCCTTTATGAATTTGCCAATATCTTCTGCCACAGGAGTATACGTATTGCCTGTAGCTTTTGGTATATCTGAATATGTTGTTCCAAGTGAGTCGCTGATTTTCCACTGGTAAAGTGCAGTTCCCTCTTTATCACCATCCTCATCGTTGTAGCCTGTTCCTGCAGCAATAAGTGTCTCGCCCACTTTGGCAGTTCCTGT
The DNA here is from genome assembly GCA_964528815.1 of uncultured Actinomycetota bacterium. Taxonomy (GTDB): domain Bacteria; phylum Actinomycetota; class Humimicrobiia; order Humimicrobiales; family Humimicrobiaceae; genus Fen731. Next base: position 25,164 of record CAZGTW010000008.1, read on the forward strand.
GATCACAACATTCTTATACTGCGGGGGAGAGTCTGTTTCAATCATTACCCCGCCTGAAAATACGACATTTTCAGGAAATTTTCCCGCTTCTTTAAGTGTGAGCCTTATCCTGGCAAAAACTGCATTATCTGGCGCTTTTGCAGTATCTGAACCCTCAACACTTATAAATTTTTTATCCTTATCATAGAAATATATCCTGGGCCATTCTGCTCTGTCATTATATTTACCCAAAACACAAGTTGCCCCTGACTTAACTTCAATAAATCCTGGAGTCCTTATCAGGTTTCCGCTTGCACTTTTATTTTCCCCTGTATTTGAGTCAATCCCACCCACTTCAAAACCAATACCTGCGGTATTTTCATTCAACTTTATTTCTTCAGCCAGGGTCTTTTCTGTTTGTTTCTGTTTGTCTTCTTTCAGGCTGAATTCTATTGAAATATCCAGGAGCTGTATTTTATTTTGGCTTGAACCAACAAAAAAAGCATTGAACATTAACATTTTGTTTTTAACCGGAAACTTCCCTATGTTTTCATTTACTGTTTTTGCAGTATTGTAGTTTTCCGGCCCTGCTTTTACCCAGCTGTTTCCTTCCCAGTAATACCAGGTGGAACCATTATCATCTGATAGCTGGTAATATATTTCTCCGCCGTTTTTACCGCAAACTTCCACAAAACCGGTCCATTCTGAAACATCTGGAATTATCAGTGAATTTACAGGCTGAATAGTAGCTGTGTATATTTTCCCGGTTTCCCCATCAGGCAATTCTTTCTTATTTTCCAGGTCTTCAGCAG
>CAZGTW010000008.1:26054-28624 GCA_964528815.1 uncultured Actinomycetota bacterium
TTCATTGTTTAGTTCTTCTTCATTTTCCCCTGATTTTTCTTTGTCGCCGGATAAGTCCTCACCGGTTTCTTCATCCGGCAATTCTTCTTCATTTTCCTGCTTTGGCTCCTCTTTAATATCTTCAGGCATATCATTTCCGTTTTCTTCAATATCTTCATAGGGACTGGCTATAGAAAGTACTAAGCCTTGCGGTTCATAAAAAGTACCGCTGCTTCCTGCAGATATGCCCTTAACATCTAATTGCTCATCTGCTGAAGGGTTAAAAAGAGCCATTCCGTCTATAATCTTTATTTTGCCCTGGTCATATATGTAATCATCTGGACTATCAAAGCTCCATCCAATAGAATCAGCACGCAGTTCTGAAACCGGGCCTGCTAAAAATATCCCTCCCGAAAAAATAGTTGTTACAAGAAATACAACTATGAAAGCACACACTGTTACAAGAGATACCACCCTTTTCAACCTGTATTTCTCAACTTCCTTATTGTCTTTGCTGATTTTTTCAGGTGCAATAAAAATATATACAGGCAAAGATACAAAAAGCAGGACTATTTCAAGTATTATTATTTTCAGGGCAACACCCAGCGTCCTGAAAAAACCGCCTTCCATAATTGATGTTTTTAACTTATTTATTTTTGCAGAAATATGAAGTATCAGATTTAGTAATTTTGTTTTTTTGTTTTTCATAGTTGTTTATTTATATAAGGATTATAATTGAAAATATGCCTAAGGCTATAAAAGCAATCATAAAATAGTTAAGCCACTTATCTACCATGCCTGCTATTCTTTCATATGTATTCTGCCTGATCTCAAAATAACTCATAAGCCCCGGCTGGCTTATAGTGCCGTTTTTATCGTCATAGACAGTAGCTTGGACCCAGTAATTGCCTGGTTTTAGTTTAAAATTGTTTGAGTCTGTTTGAAGTCTCCAGTATCCTTGCTCATCATTATCTACAATAAAGGACTTTACACTGTCTGCAGCAACTTTTTCACCTTTTTCATATAAACCCATATTAATTACAGTTTTAGCCTCTGCTTTTGATATACCTTCGACAATCAGTCCTTCACTATTTATAACAGAAAGATTTTCAATTGCGGGAACAGGCATAAGTAAATCAATGCTGGCATTGTAAAAGTCGGGTAAAACATAGGATTGCCCTGAAATATCTTCATAGCTCTCATTATCAGTTGTAACAACATACTGCCTGCTGTCAAAATAAATTGGCAAGCCCACTATTAAAACTAGTTTAGCGAGCCATACTGCAAGAACTACAATTAAAAAAGTTGTTGTAAATATCCTGCGGATCTTAAACTGGGATTTTCCCATATTAATCTCGCCCTTATACACAATGTATAGAGGAAATGAGATAAGTGCCAGAAAAGCTTCAAGGAAAACAACAGAAAATACATCAATGATTGATTTTCCGGCAGTTGATGTGGATATTCTGTTTTTTTTACTATATATGGCCGCCGACGTGTGAAGTATTAAATTTGTCCAATATCCCCTCATTTTAAACTCCCGATATCATTATTATAAATGCAAAACATAATCTATTTTCTTGGATAACTCGCTTAAATCTGTAGATGCTTTGACAAAATAGTCATCAGCTCCAAGATCAAAGGCTTCCTTCATGTCTTTATCCTGGCCAAGATTGCTTAATACTATTACAGGGATTTTATTTGTCTGTTCGTTTCTTTTGATTTCTCTTAATACTTCAAATCCGTTTAACTTTGGCATTATAAGGTCAAGCAATATAAGATTCGGTTTTTCGTCATTAATTAATCTCAGCGCAGTCTCACCATCTTTGGCTGAAAGCACTTCGAAACCCTGGCTCAATAATTCAACATTTAATGCCCTTAGCAGTATCTGTTCGTCCTCTGCAACTAATATTTTTTCTGCCATATTTTATCCTTTAGTCTAAATTTTTGTTAAAAAAATAATATTAATAATGTAACTACTAATATTTAAACTTATATATATAATATTAATAACTTAATTATTAATACATAATTATATAAAATAATATATACTTTAATTAATGTCAAGTTTTTTTTAGAGTTCCGGACGGAGCATATTTACTATTGGAAATATAAAATGGCGGCGGGGTACACATTTTAGAATATTTGAGTACGTTAAGTATAGCCGGCAGCATGGAGCACCTGTGCTTAAGTCTGTTGTCGACCAGCTTATATCAAATGGAAAGAGGCTGGGCATACCCTTTGAGCTGAATGCAATAAGCTGAAAAAATCATTTAAGCAAATCAAAAATTGAAATCCCGAAGGTATAAGAGCGCTGAAATGCTTTTTGTCAAGCGTTAACAGCTTGTTTGTTCCAAGCCTTTCTAAATGTCAATCTATTTAGCCGGGTGTTTTAAAGTATGTTTTTTTTTAAAACATTTAAACGGTATTTGCGGTTCGTGAATAATTTACAGTTTTAAAGCACGTTTATTCGGGATAATTCGATTTTAAGCATATAATATTACATGGTATTATATTTAAACAGGTAATTTATGGATATTGAACTTAAAGCCAGGGGCTAAAAAAACATTTTTTAAAATGTATGTTGCTAG
>CAZGTW010000009.1:0-23397 GCA_964528815.1 uncultured Actinomycetota bacterium
TTATCTTTGCAGAGCCTTTTAAAGGTAACCTCATTATAAGATAAATATTACCTGTTTTACTGATTTATTATAAGAATAATGGTAAACTTTTCATGCCGGAGTTTATCATAAAAATATCAAACAAGGAGGGTATTTTATGGGCAAAATAAAAATAGTAACCGACAGCACTTCAGATATGCCTGCAGACCTGGCTCAAAAATTAAACATAAAGGTTGTCCCGCTTTATGTCAATTTCGAAAATGAGAGTTTTGTTGATGGCAGGGACATAACACCAAAAGAATTTTATGAAAAATTGCGCAGCGTCAAGGTATTGCCGAAATCGGCACAACCTTCTCCCACAGATTTCATTGAAGCCTATAAGGAAGTCTTAAAAGACTGCGAAAGTATAATATCCATCCATATTTCAAAAAAAATGTCCGGTACCATTGATTCAGCAGAGATGGCAAAAAAAGAACTGGGAGCGGATATTGAAATAATAGATTCAGAGATGGTGCACCTGCCGCTTGGAATAATTGTATTAAAAGCTGCGCAGATGGCGGCAGACGGTAAAAGTAAGGATGAAATACTGGATGCCATACAGGTATATAAGGAAAAAGTAAAAGTGCTTTTTATACCGAAATCATTAAAATATCTTATAATGGGTGGAAGGATAGGAAGGGCAAAGGGCCTGATTGCTTCAATACTTGAAATAAACCCGATACTGACCCTGCACCTGGGAGAGGTGTCTCAATTCAAGACAACAAGAAGATGGAACCAGGCAAAGAATGAACTGATTGAAGCAATGAAATCGATGGTCGGAGATGCAAAAAACCTCACAGCATATATTACAGATTCTGATACTCCTGAAGAAGCTGAAGAGATGCTACAGAGAGTTAAGGCTGAAATAGGGCCGCGCGAGATATACAGATCCTATATCGGCTCGATAGTCGGCATCCATCTGGGGCCGGATTCCATAGCTGTAACATTTTTTGAAGATTAATTAGCATAATCACATCTTAAAATACAGGGATAAGGAGATATTATGTCAAAGGTTGCCATAGTGACAGATAGCACTGCAGACCTTCCGGAAGAATTATATTTAAAGAACAATATAACAGTTGTTCCTCTTTCTGTTATTTTCGGGGAAGAAATATTCATTGACGACAAACGTGACCTTACAATTGATGCTTTTTATAAAAAGCTTAAAGATTCAAGCAAACTTCCAACAACGGCACAGCCCGCGCCATCAGATTTTGTAAAAGTCTACAGAAAACTGCTGGAAGATCATGAAAAGATAATATCGATACATATTTCCAAAAAAATGTCCGGTACCCCGGATTCCGCAGAAGCTGCTAAAAAGGAAATAGACAGTGATAATATAATTGTAGTTGATTCAGAGGTGACAACAATCGCTCTTGGACTGATGGTCCTTAAATCATGCTGGATGGCACAGGAAGGGCGGCCTGCAGAAGAAATAATTGCCAGGATAAATGAATTAAAAACTTCCATAAATACTTTATTTGTGCCGCATACGCTGGAATACCTCCAGAAGGGTGGAAGGATAGGCAGGGCAAAAGGGCTGATAGCATCATTGCTCGAAATCAAGCCGATACTTACACTGCATCTGGGGGAAGTTTCCCAATACAGGACAACAAGAAGATGGAACCAGGCAAAAAATGAAATGCTGAATTCTGTGCAGGCCATGATAAAGGGTAAAGGCAAACTTTATATTTCTGTTGCTGATGCGGACCTTGAAGAAGAGGGTAATGAAATGTCAGAAAAAATAAACCAGCTGTTAAAACCTGAGTTCATACTGAGGTCCAAAATCGGGTGTATTGTTGGTACACACCTTGGCCCGGCTATAGCAATAGCTTTCTACGAGGAGTAAAACTGTATATAAAGGATAAAAAAAACCTGCGAAAGTCTGTCCAGTCGGCAAGGGACATGATAGAGCCCGGGGTAAGGCGGGAAAAAAGTAAAATAATTGCAGGCAGATTTACTTCACTGCCGGAATATAAGACTGCAAAAACCATATTGCTGTATTACCCTTTCAGAAGTGAGCCGGATATAAGGATAATAATTGATAAGGCGCTTTGTGACGGTAAGAAAGTTGTACTGCCAAAAGTAGAAGGAAATATACTTAAACTTTATTATGTAAATGATATTGCCGCACAGCTGAAGAGCGGGGCATTCGGTATAATGGAGCCGGATAAAGATAAGTGTAAAGAAGCTGCCCTGGATGAAATAGAGCTTGCTCTTGTTCCAGGCGTTTGTTTTGACAGATATCTTAACAGATTAGGTTATGGCGGCGGATTTTATGACAGGCTGCTTCCCTTCCTTCCTGCAAGCGCAAAAAAAATATCTGTTTGCTTCCAGAAACAGATGATTGATAAAATCCCTTCAGGCAAATATGATATAGCAGTTGATATGGTTATAACTGAAGAAAAGACTTATGAAAATGGAAAAAATTTATCCGGAAAACAACAGTAATATAGCTATTCTTATCCCTGCTTACAATGAAGCGAAATATATTAAAGGCGTGATACAGGAAAGCCTTGAATATGGCCTTGATATAATTGTAGTGGACGACGGCTCCACAGATGGGACCGCTGACACGGTAAGGCCGCTTGTAAGCAATGACAGCCCGGGGGTAATACTGATTGAGCATGGCACAAACAAAGGCAAGGGCCGGGCTTTAAAAACAGGTTTTGACTTTGCAGCAGAAAGAAAATACCTGGGGGTTATAACAATTGATGCCGACGGCCAGCATAAGATAAGGGAAATAGCTGATTTTATTGATGCTGTTTATAAAACGGAGCCTGATATTATTGTAGGCAGCCGTTTCCAGAATACAAAAGGAATGCCGTTTATAAGGCTGGCAACAAACTTTTTCACATCATGGCTCATCTCTGCAATCGCCGGACAGAAAATAAATGACGTGCAGTCAGGATTCAGGTATATCGGTTACAGGGCTTTAAAAAATATAAAGCTTGAAACCAGCAATTTTGATACCGAACCTGAAATCCTTTTAAAAGCAAGCTGGATGAATTACAGGATAATAAATATACCGATAAGTACAATCTATCATGAAAACTTTGTCAGCCATGTCAATCCTGTAAAAGATACTGTAAAATTCTTTAAACTTGTCTTTAAAAGCATCGGATGGAAAAGGAAATTTAAGCGTTACCGTACCACTCTTTAAATTCTTTTATATACTCTAATATCTGCCTGTTAAATACCAGAAGCAATATAACTATTACAAGTATTACTATCAATACTATTGCAAGCTTTTCTGCGAGCGTAAGCGGCCGTTTTTTCTTTTCATTATGGTAGGGCAGCAATTTATAACTATCCTTAAGGTTTTAATTTTTAAGTGTTTCCCTGCGGGTTCTTTTTGCACAACCCGGACAATATTGAAAAAATATTTATATTACTGTTTTTGCTGATTTCTATTTCCTTGAAATTTGAAGTCTCACCGGATAATATCCTGATATCTTTTGCTGGTATCCCTGTCTTTCCGGATATAAAAGCAATAAGGGCTTTATTGGCTCTGCCTTTTTCCGGCTGCGCAGAAATCTTTATCTTTATCCTGTCTCCAATGATTTCTTCTACTGAATTTGACGCTGAGCCTGGCCGGACAATAAGCTTTATCTTCTCAATTTCCATAAAAAGCTTTTAGTCATCTGAGGCGCGGAAAAAATTCTCAATTATGTCAGGATTTGCAATATCTATTTTTTTCCTTTCCCTTTTCGGGTTATCCTCATTTAAAGAATATTCATCTTTTTCTGTCTGGGGCTCACTTCCGGCAGTATTTTTTGTTGACTCCTGCTCTGCTTCACTGCTTTTTTCCTCAATTTTTTCTTCTTCCTGCTTTTGGAAAACCTGCTCAGGTTCTTTATCCTGTATTTCCTGTTTCCCTATCTTTTCAAAATAATAGCTGCCTTCCTTTTCAGTGTTGATGTTATATTTATCAAAACCTGAAAAATCGCTGAACTGCTCACCCTGTTTTTTGTCCTGGCCCTTCTCCGATTCTTCTCCGTCACTTTCACCCGGTTCCTTTATAATATTTTCAGGCTCTTTCCCTGACAGTGGAGCCGTATCGGGCGGTTCTTCCTCATTTTCTGCCAGTATATTATTATCATCTTTTGCAAGTTCAAAAGAATCACCCTTTTGCAGATCTGCACTGATATCGACTGCTTCAATAAACTGGTTTACTTCCTCAGTCAATTTCCTTATCCTCGTTTTTATTTCTTCGTATTTGCTTTGTATAATAAGTATGGATTCCTCTACCTGGAATTTCTGTTTTTTAAGATTTTCCAGTGTTTTTTCTTCTTCATTTTTACGCTGGTCGATTATAGCATCTGCTTCCTTCTTTGCCTGCGTCTTGATATCTTCAGCGACTTTGTGGGCAGATATAAGCGCATCCTGGATTATCTTTTTAATATCCGTATCTTCAACAGTATTTTCAAACTTGAGTTTGTCAAGGCTTTCCTGCAATTCGCGGTTTTTCTTTATCATCCTGTCAAACTCCATTGAAAGAATATCGAGAAATTTGTCGACTTCTTCCGGCTTATATCCCTTAAAGACAATATGAAATTCTTTTTTCCTTATAAATTCTGCATTTTTTTCCATCTGTGCCTCCAGAAAATTATTTAGAATTAATTTATATTATAGCACTATTGTGCCTTTTATTTCCTTCAGTTATAAAGGGCATTTACCTGTTTAAAATTTCAATTTTATTTAACCATAACCCTGTCCTGAATCTCTTGTGCCTTTTTATGGGCATTACTGACAGCTTCCTTTATAATCCTGCCCAGTTCTCTTTTCGAGAAAACTTCAAGCGCTGCTTCTGTCGTCCCTCCTGGAGACGCAACCATTTTGATAAGGTAAGCGGCATCATTATTGAATTTTCTTAACATTTCAGCTGAGCCTGTTATTGTTTCAAGTACAAGTTTGCCTGCATCCTCTGCGCTCAAACCCGTCTCCGAAGCTGCTTCGGAAAGCAATTTACAAAAAAGGAAAAAATATGCCGGGCCGCTTCCGCTTATAGCTGTAGCTGCATTCTGGAGCCCTTCATCTACGATAATATATTCTCCCAGGCTCTTAAATACCCCGGTAACAAAATCAATGTCTTCACTGTCCGCATTTGCACCTTTTGAAATTACAGCGATTCCCCGGTTTACAAGGGCGGGAGTGTTGGGCATAACTCTTACCACTGAAGCTTTTTTATCCAGCATTTCTTCATAAAAAATAGTCGGGACCCCGGCAGCAATACTGATTATCATATTTCTGCCCGGTACAAACGTATTTCTGATGCCTTCTATTACAGCCCTTACATCCTTCGGCTTTACAGATACAAGTAATCTTGGTGAAACTGCGGGCAGTTCATTGATAGTATAAGCAGAACTTATGCCGAATTCAGATTTTACTGAAATTGCAGCTGCAGGATCTATGTCATATGCAATAACCTGATGTGGTTTTAAGAAACCTGAAGAAAAAATACCATTTAATATGGCTTTTGCCATATTCCCGCAGCCGATTATTCCAAGTTCAAAATTGTTTTTTATTTCCAATGATTAAAAATCCTCCAGGTCAGCTTAAAGCTGATTATAAAGGCCTCTTTCCCTGAGAATTTCCTTTTCATTTGAAGTCACCACTGTATTTTTGGGAGTAAGTAAAAACACCCTGTCCGCTACTTTTTTTATGCTTCCTTCCAGCGCATATGTGAGGCCGCTGCAGAAGTCTATTATCCTTTTTGAAAGGTCCGGATTTGTGTTCTGCAGATTGATTATTACCGGAATACCAAGCTTTAAATCATCCCCTATAAGCTGCACTTCTTCGAATTCGTGCGGCTCCTCAACAGAGACCCTGGAATTCTTTGAATCCTTTGCTCCGTCAATTGAAAGCAGCCTCCTGGGTTGTTTTATGCCCTGCAGCGTTTTTCTCTGACTTTCTTCCCTTCTGAGAGACGGCCTGAAAGAATATTCGCTTTTCGGGTAAAGTTCATCGCGGAAGGATTCCTTTGAAGAATAACGTTCCTCGAATTCATCATTGTAATCTTCAATGCTATTTTCAGTGCTGTCATCTTCTGCAAGGCCAAGGAAAGAGAGTGTTTTTTTGAAAAAAGTTCCCATCATTCCTCCTTTTGCTTTACTTGCTTTATTTATTGCTACAATTTTGCAACGTTTATTAACTAGAATTATAATAGAAATTATAATAAAAATCTAACTAAATCTATAAAAATATTAAAGAGCCTATCCTGACCATTGTGGCACCTTCTTCTATTGCTATCCTGAAATCATTGCTCATACCCATAGAGAGCTCTTTTACTGTTATGAGCCCATGCTCCAGAACGAGACCGTCCCTTAGTTTCCTTGCTCTGTGAAAAATATTCCTTAATACTATTTCATCATTACTGAGTGGCGCCATCACCATCAAGCCGCATACCCGGATATTTTTTAAACAGTTAACACTTCTTATAAAATATTCTGCCTGCTCCGGCTTTATACCGTACTTTGTTTCTTCACCGGAAATGTTGATTTCTACCAGCACCTTCTGTACCTTTGCTGCTTTAAATGCCTGTTTATCTACTTCCTCAGCTGTGCTGATACTGTCTATTGAATGTATGTAATCTGCAAGGGGCACTACTGTTTTTGCTTTCCTGCTCTGTAGATGCCCTATAAAGTGCCATTTTGCTTTTTCTGCAAGACTGCCCAGACTTTTATATTTCTCTTCAAACTCATCCGCCCTGTTTTCACCAAGGTCAGTTATGCCGGAATCAATCACATCAGCTATCTGAGACGGGTCTGCATATTTTGAGGCTGCGATTAAAGTGACGCTTTCAGGGTCACGGTTTGACTTTCCGCAGGATTTTCCTATCTCGCTTTTTAAATACTCGATTTTTTGCCTGTAAAAATCTTTTATGGCCAATCAGTCAGTTATATCGATTTTATAAAAAACCCGGGTGTCCTTACTCAATGATTTCATTTATCTTTGTTTTTTCTTAAAAATGTGGGCACGTCAAGGTAATCATCTTCTTCAATGGACCTGAAATCTTCCGAGCCGAACCTGCTTTCAGGAGACTTTTCAGCAAAAGGTTTTTTTTCGGAGTCAATGAATTCTTTTTCAGAGAATATGTTCTGATCTGTACTGTCTTTTTCAAGTTCAGAGATTTTTTCTTCAGTTATGAATGGCCTCTCTATTGACCTGTCTCTGTCTTTAAAACCTGCTGCAATAATTGTGACTTTTAATTTATCATTCATGGTCTCATCTATTACGGCACCAAAAATTATATTGGCGTCTGCGCTGGCAGCGTTCCTTATTACTTCTGCAGCTTCATTGACTTCATGGAGCTTAAGATCGGGCCCGCCTGAAATGTTAAGCAATATGCCCTGTGCGCCATCGATTGAGTTATCAATCAGCGGATTTTTTATAGCTGTCTGGGCTGCTTTAATCGCACGGTTTTCCCCCGATGCCAAACCATCTCCAAGTATGGCTGTTCCGGCATCCTTTATTATTGATTTTATATCAGCAAAATCAAGGTTTATAAGTCCCGGAAGAGTTATAAGGTCAGTAACTCCCCTAACCCCGGCTTTTAATACATTATCGGCCAGCCTGAAGGCATTCAGGAGCGTCGTGTTTTCATCTGAAATATCAAGGAGCTTGTCATTTGGAATGACTATAAGGGTATCTACTTTTCCTTTAAGGCCTTTTATTCCATCTTCTGCCTGGAGCATCCTTTTCCTGCCTTCAAATGTAAAGGGCTTTGTGACAACAGCAACTGTAAGGCAGCCATTTTCCTTGGCAACTGCTGCAATCACTGGAGCAGCTCCGGTTCCGGTACCGCCTCCTTCACCGCATGTGATAAAAACCATGTCTGAATTCTTAACTACTTCCTTTATAACGTCTATTGATTTTTCTGCAGCAATGCGGCCGATTTCAGGGTTTGAGCCGGCTCCCAGCCCGGATTCCCCTATAAGTATCTTCTTGTCGGCATTAGACATCATCAGGGCCTGAGCATCAGTATTTACAGCTATGAATTCACAGCCGGAAATGTTATCTTCCATCATCCTGTTCACTGCATTGCTTCCGCCGCCGCCTATACCAATAACGCTGATAACAGCATAATAGCTCTTGCCAAATTCATCTTTCAAGTCAGGACCTCCCTGCTAAAATTATTCATTCCTTAATATCCTTGATATAAAATCTTTAAACCTTGCAGCAAAACTTCTGTTTTTCTGCCTCCTGTCGTCAAACTGTCCAAGATCCATGAAATTCTTTATCTGGTTAGCATATTTCAGAATCCCTATGGCTGTCGAATAGATAGGGTTTCCTACAGCTTCTGAAGGACCTTCTGCATCCAGCGATGTCCCTATCCTCACAGGCATATTAAATATGTTTTCAGCAAGCGCCGTAATGCCCTTAAGGTTTGCGGTCCCGCCTGTAATTACCAGCCCGCATGGTATTGAATGTATAAAACCATAGGCCTCGATTTTCTCCTTTACAAGATTGAGCAGCTCTTTCAGCCTGTCATTTACTATGCTGTAAAGCCTGATATTTAATGTTGCCTTATTCTTATCAAGCATTATATCACCCATATTTATCCTGTTTAAGGTCTCATAAAAATTAATGTCGACATTTGCAAATTTTTTCTTGATTTCCTCAGCTTTTGCAAATGGTATATTCAGTCCGATTGATATATCATTTGTAATAAGGTCCCCTCCAACAGGAAGGCAATAAGTAAAAATCATTTTCTTTCCCCGGTAGACAGCTACATCTGTTGTCCCCCCGCCTATGTCCATCATTATAACACCGCTTTCTTTTTCTTCAGGGGTCAGCACTGCTTCGCTTGATGCAAGCGCCTCAAGTATTATATCCTCTATATCTATATTTGCCGCCTTTACGCTGTTTATGACATTTCTTATGGGTATAACCGAGCCATAGACAATCAGCAGCTCGACAGCAAGCTTATCAGTAGAAAGCCCTACAGGGTCCATGATATCTTTTTCATCACCAAGAGCAAACTGTTTGATAAGTGTATGTATTATGTAATGCTCAGAAGAAATATTTACTTTATTTGCAAGCCCTATAAGCCTGTCCACATCTGATTTTCTCACTACTTTGCCCGGGCTGTTGATGTTTATATCTGTCCAGTTATTTAAGAAAGAGATATGTTTACCGGTTACTCCTATATAGGCGCTGTCAATAAACATGTTAGTTGATTTTTCAGCAGCCCCTATTGATGCCAGTATTGATTTTGTGGCCTCATTTATATCTACTATCAGGCCCTTTTTAATTCCCCTGCATTCAGAAGAGCCGAAACCTCTTATTTCTATTGTGTTATTCTTCCTGACACTGCCGATAAATGTACAGACCTTTGTCGTACCAATATCTATGGCTGCAATATACTCGTCCCTTGCTGGCAACACATCCTCCGATTCAAAATTGCTGCTTTAATATTTTACTGATTTTTTATTATTTTATTACAGGATTTTCAATATTTCTTAAATCTATTACAGAATAACGTGTCCCGGATTTAATTGCCTCTTCCAGTATTTTTCTAAGTATAGCATTTTTATCGATAATTTTATCACTTGTGCCAAAAATTATTTGTTTTGAATCAACGGTTACCATAATAATGTCCTGGCCGGGACTATCGCTGATATATGCTTCTCTTATCATTTTTTTTATTTCAAGGTCAAGGGACCCGTATATGTCCGCACAGCTCAATATATTTTTTTTTGCTATTTTTTCACCGGTTTCCGGATAGTATCTGAGCCCGTTTTTTACAAGTATAAGGCTCTTATACTCATCGGGTATCTTGCCCGACAGGGCCTCAAGAACGATACCTTCATTATCAAGAATATAAAACATGCTGCTGTAAACAGCAATTAAAAAGGGCTTCCGTTCCAAAATATTTATTTCTATTCTGTCAGGAAATATTTTTTTTATTGACGCACTCTTGAGCCTCACAAGGTTACCTGTAAGGCTGTCTTCTACATTTTTTTTGTCTACTTCAAAAATATTAACTCCTGTCTGGACACTTGCCTGCTTAAGTATTTCTTCTGGCTTGTAAAAGTTGTTTCCAGAAACAGTAATTTCTTTTATCCTGAAATAACTGCTGTTATAAAAGTAATTTGCGCCAAATACCAGCGCCCCGAAAAAAATAAGTGCAAACAATATTTTAAGGAAAAGGAAAAACTTTTTTCTGGCATTTCTCCTTTTCCTGCCTGCAAGCATTTTTTCATATTTTTTATCAATACCTGCCATTTCAGGGGCAATATAAACAGTTCAGAGTTTTAATGATGCACAATTTAAAATTATTTCCACCAGTGAGGCAAAGTCTATCCCTGCAGCAGCGGCTGCTTTGGGCACAAGGCTGGTTGGAGTCATTCCCGGAATCGTATTGACCTCGAGAATATTTATTTCATTATTTTCAGCAAGTATAAGGTCGACTCTTGATATACTGCTGCAGCCAAGCACACTGTGGCATTTTACAGAGATGTCGGATATTTTTTTTGCTGTATCCTCTCCTATCGGTGCGGGCACGATATATTCTGTCATCCCTGAAGTATATTTTGATGTGTAATCATAAAAACCGCTTTTTGGCCTTATTTCTATAACCGGCAGCGCCACAGGGTTATTACCTATTATGCTGACTGTGAGCAATTTCCCGCTTATAAATTTTTCCATAAGCACCCTTGTATCATTTATGAATGCTTCCTCAAGCGCTTCCTGTATGTCCTCTTCGCTTTCGACGATTGTAACTCCAATTGTGGACCCGCCCCTGTTGGGTTTGGCAATCAGGGGATAACCTGTAATGGAGCGGGCAAGACTGTCGATTTCCATAATGCCGGGCATGGTTGCAAGTTCAAGTGTAAAAAACGGAGGAGTGGGGATTTTTTCAAATTCAAATATTTTTTTTGAAAAATACTTATCCATTGCAATTGCACTTGCAAGCACTCCCGAACCTGTATAAGGTATTTTTAAAAGTTCAAGCAACCCCTGGACAGTGCCATCCTCGCCGTATTTGCCGTGAAGCGCAATATAAGCTATATCCATATCATTTGAAATCGCACTGACATCACCTTTAAAATCAATGAATTTTGCCCTGTAGCCAAGCCCGGTAAGAGCATCAAATATGCCTTTTCCTGTTGACAGGGAAACTTCTCTTTCAGATGATATCCCTCCCGCAATAACACCTGTTACAATATCTTTCTTTTTTTTCCTGAAAGGAAAATCCATAGTTATTTCAGATATTTTTCCCATTGCTTAAAATCCCACCAGCCTTACTTCGTTTTCAAGTTCAATATTATATTTATCCTTAACTGCCATAGCGGCAATATGTGAAAGTACAAAAAAATCTCTGGCGCTTGCACCGCCGGAATTTATTATAAAATTGGCATGTTTCTGTGAAATTTGGGCACCGCCAAAAATAAATCCTTTTAATCCGCAAACATCTATCATTTCTCCGGCGCTTTTTTCAGTTCCGGAGGGGTTTTTAAAAAAACAGCCGGAGCTGGGCCAGTCAAGCGGCTGGCTGTTTTTCTTATTTTTTATTCTCTGTCGTATCCTTGAAAAAATCTCATCCCTTTCTGCTTTCTCAGGAGCTATTAAAACACTGTTTATTGCAGCCATATCTTTTACTTTGCAAAAACGGTAGCCGTAATCTGTTTTGTTTAAAGGTGCTTTCCTTGATTCGATGGCATTGCCGGAAAATGCCAGATAATCCAACTCTCTTATAAAGTTGCATATTCCTTCATTTGCGCTGCCGGCGTTACCTGCAACCGCTCCGCCTGTGGTTCCAGGAATGCCTGCAATAAAAGAAAGGTCAAGGCCGTATTTTGCAGAAAATATTACAAGCTTAGCCAGGCTGCACCCTGCACCTGCAGATATCAGTCCATTTCCTGCATAACTCATTTTTTTGAAGTCACCAGTAAGTTTAATAAGGTACATATCAATATAACCGTCATTAAAAAGAAAATTTGTCCCGTCCCCTATGATATGGAATGCAGCATTATTTTCATGCAGGTATTTTATAATGCCAGATAAAACTTTTTCATCAGGGGCCTCAATAAGAGCATTGCACTTCCCGCCTGCCCTGGCAGATGTAAGGCGCGAGCAATCTGCATTGACCTGGAATTGTATTTCCATTCCGGAACTTAAAAGAAAATCATTTATTTTTTTTGGATCTGTCTGCATCTGCCTTTCCTTACAGCCTTAACTTCGAATCTTACTGCAATCGCCGTTTTTTTAATAATTCATCTGTGACCCTTGTAACATCTCCCGCGCCCATTATTATGACCATATCGTCTTTTTGTATCAGTGTATCAAGATAATCCGGGACATCCCTTAGTGACGGTATGTAAGCAAGACGGCGGTTATACCCGTCTTCTATAAGGCTGTCCACAAGCAGCTTTCCTGTAATACCGGGAATGGGCTTTTCATTGGAACCAAAGACATCAGTTATTATCAGGATGTCTGTGTTCTTAAAACTGTCGCCAAACCTGTTATAAAGATTTGCCAGCCTCGAATATCTGTGAGGCTGAAAAACAGTTATAATGCTTTTCTTCTTTTCTATTGCAGCAGCATCAAGAGTGGCTTTTATTTCTGAAGGATGATGGGCATAATCATCAAAAATCGTTGCACCGTTTTTTTCACCGCGTTTTTCAAACCTTCGTTTTGCCCCGGTAAAATACTGCAGTATCCCTGCAGATTTTTCCATATCAAGTCCGAGGCCAAAACAAACTGCAAGTGCTGCAAGGCTGTTTTTGACATTATGCATTCCAGGTACACTGAGTCTCACCTGGTATTCTTTAACCGGATTGCTTTTATGGCATTCATTTATCAGAAGCTTATATTTTGGCATGAATCCGGAAAGGTTTATATCTTTTGCAATAAGATGATTTGACGGGTTTGTGCCAAAAGTGATTATTTTTTTACCGACTGCCTGCCGGGTAAAATCAGGGTCTATTTCATCACCGTTTATTACAGCAAAGCCGCCTTCTTTTATATTGCCGATAAACTGTGCAAAGCTTTCCTTCAACGCGCCGAAATCTTTCCAGTAATCCATATGGTCTTCTTCTATATTTGTTATTACCCCGGCAAAGGGCCTGTACCTTAAAAACGTCCCGTCACTTTCGCAGGCTTCAGCAATAATATACTGGCCGCTCCCGTATCTTGCATTTGTGCCCAGTTCATTAAGTTCCCCTCCAACAATTATTGTCGGGTCAAGCTCCAGCCCGCGGAATATCATTGATATCATTGAAGTGGTTGTCGTTTTGCCGTGGGTGCCGGTAATAGCAATGCCTTTCTTTCTGTTCATTATCCATGCAAGAAGCTCGCCCCTGGTAAATAAAGGCATGCCCATTTTGGAGGCCCGGACCATTTCCTCATTTTCACTGCTGATTGCTGCAGAATAGATAACTGCATCTGAACCCTTCAGGTTACTTGCATTATGCCCTATTATGACCTCGATTCCCTGGGCAGTAAGAAGCTCTGTATACCTTGAACTTTTAAGGTCGGAACCCCTGACTGAAATTCCCATACCCTTAAGCACAGTTGCAATTGCGCTCATGCCTGCACCGCCTATCCCGATAAGGAAAAAGCTTTTGTATTTTCCGGGATCCCTTTCAGTTTTCATATATGTTTATTTACCTCTCCGCAAATAACGTATTTGCTATGATTTCTGCGCTGTCAAGCTTTTTAATCCCCGGTGATGCATCCTTCATCTGCCTGTATCTGCTGCCGCCGTTTTCAAGCAGGCCGGTTATAATCCCGGAAAGCGCTTCGCCACTTAATTTGTCATCAGATATTAAAACAGCCTTTTTATTTTTTACAAGACATTCTGCATTAAAATACTGGTGGTTTTCTATAGCCCGGGGATAAGGCACCAGTATTGCAGGAATGCCAGTGATTGCAAGCTCTGCAATAGTGGTTGCTCCTGCCCTTGATATTATAAGATCTGATATCCTGTAAATCGAGGCCATTTCCTCAATATACGGGTAGATGCTGAAAACAATGCTGTCTTCCCCTGTTTGCAGCCCTTCCAGTTTTTTACTGTAGCTTTCAAAAAACCTGTTTCCGCATATTAGCAGGAACTGAAGCCTGCTGTCCTGCCTGAATATTTTATACAATTGAATTGCTGATTCATTTATCTTCTCTGCCCCAAGGCTCCCTCCAAAAACAGTTACAGTAAACCTCCCGCTTTGAAGGGCCCATTTCGAAAAATCAGGTTCAAGCTTTGAAAATTCCCTTACCTGTTTTCTTACAGGGTCACCTGAAATAACCATCCTGCCGGGCAAGTATTTTTTTCCTTTAGTGAAATAATGCCTTGACTCATCAAAACTTAAAAAAACATATTCTGCATATTTTGCAAAAACCCTGTTGAGCCGGCCCGGTATCACATTTTGTTCATGGATTGCTATTTTTTTGCGCAAAAGAATAGCAGAAACAAAAACAGGGGCGCAGACATAACCTCCCATTCCAAGTACATAGTCCGGTTTATATTTATTCAATATGGCAAGGCTTTGCAGGAGCCCGGCAGAAAGATTGAAAAAAAATTTCAGGTATATTAATACTTTTTTTAATGGATTTCTGCCTGCAGAAAATCCTGATGCGCGGATTTTCTTAAATCCTATCCCAAGCGGCGGGATCAATCTGTTTTCCATGCCCGATCTTGTGCCGATATAAAGTATTTCAATACCAGGCATATTTTCTTTCATATGCTCGATTATTGCCTGTGCAGGATAAATGTGCCCTGCTGTTCCACCTGCAGTTATTATTATTTTCCCGGACATTTATTTTCCGCCGTAACTTTTTAATTATTTTCTTTTACTTTTATTCATAAATGCAAAGGCGTTATCAATCTTTTGATGCAACCCTTATCTCTTCTTCAGTCTTTTTGGTTATAGTAAAGTTTTGCCTGGAAATATTAAGAAGTATGCCTATAGAAACCATGCAGGTCAAGAGCGATGAGCCTCCAAAACTTATAAAAGGCAATGTTAGGCCAGTTACTGGTATAAGGCCAACAACAACACATATATTTATTACGGCCTGTGCAATTATCATGCCTGTTATTGCCCCTGCTATTGTCCTGCCGAAATAATCCTGGGTCCGAAGGCACACTCTTATCCCAAAAAATGCAAGCAATAAAAACAAAGCAATTATCACCATTGTGCCTGTGATCCCAAATTCCTCGCCAATTATCGCAAAAATAAAATCAGTATTTGCCTCGGGTAGATAGGAATATTTCTGGATGCTGTTTCCCAGCCCAAGGCCGAATATATTTCCTGACCCCAATGCAATAAGGGATTGGTTGACCTGGAAATTTACTCCCGATGATTCTGCTGTCCTGTTTAAAAATGCAAAAATCCTCTCCCTTCTGTAATCTTCCATAAACATGTAAGCCACCAGTGTTACTATGCCGATAGAACCCAACCCTAACATATGGGGCCACCTGACATTTCCTATAAAAAAAAGAATAAAAACTGTTATCCATATGATTACAACTGCCCCGAAATCCGGTTCAAGAAACACAAGCAGGGTAACAATAAGCAGTATTATAAATGAGGGCCAGAGAAGATTTTTAAAAACCGGTTTTTCCCTGTATCTCTTGTTGAGGGAATCGCTTATAAAAATAATGAGTGCCATTTTTGCAAGTTCAGAAGGTTGAAGGCTAAAAAAATACAGGTCTATCCATCTCCTGCCACCGCCGATTACCTGGGCCACACCGGGTATAAGGACAACTGCAAGCAATGCTACAGATATCAGTATAAAAAAAATAGAGACCCTGGAATAGAATTTATAATTGACCCTGGAGAAAATAAGAAATGCTATAAAGGAAATGACCCACCAGACAGCTTGCCTTCTGATAAACCAGTAGGGATCACTGAAATACTGGCTCCCGACTGCAATTGATGCGCTCGCAACCATTACAATCCCAATGACAGAAAGCAGGAAAGTTATAATAAATATAAAGTAATATTCGGTATTGAGCCTGAAGACATTGTACCTCTCAAATTTTTCTTCATGTTCCAACTGTTCACTCACGGTACTGCTCCCTGCTTTTTTTTATGCCGGCTTTTTTATAAACAAGGCTTTTAAACTGATTGCCCCTGTCTTTATAGTCAGTAAACATATCAAAACTTGCACATGCCGGTGACAGAAGTATCACTTTTCCACTGGAACTGACCTCAAAACATTTATCGACTGCATCCTTGAATTTCCTGCAGTAAAATACTGAAAATGGCATTTTTCCATTGCTGTAAGGGTATACTTTAAGGCAGGTTTCTATCTTTGGGCCGGTTTCACCTATCAGGATGACGTTTTCTACAGATTCCTCCATAGCTGGAACCATAATATTAAAATCCATATCTTTATCTTTGCCGCCAAGGATTAATGTAACTTCTTTTTTAAAACTCTTAAGTGCCTGTATCGTGGCATCCGGATTAGTGGCTTTTGAATCATTAAATACCCTTATGCCATCAACTTCTGCGACAAATTCTATCCTGTGCTCCAATGTTTTGAATTTTTCAATTGCCGTTTTTATAAGATTGTCATTCGCACCAAAAACTTTTGCAGCAGCTACGCATGCCATTATATTTGAAATATTATGTTTTCCTGCAAGGCTTGACCCGGAAATATCTATTGAACCGGAATCTCCGTTCATAATATCATAAAATATTTTCCCGTCCCTGTAATATAGCCCTGGAGCCTGCCTTTTTACCAGGCTGTATGTCAGGACATTTAATCCTCTTTCCTTATAATTATTCTGCTTGTCAAGAACCGCATTTATATAATCATCATCTACATTAAATATTCCCCATTGGCCACTGGAGCTATTCTTAAAGAGCCTGAACTTTATTTCTGCATAATTTTCCATTGAATAATGCCTGTCCATATGGTCGCTTGTTATATTGAGCACAATGCCTGCAAATGGATTGAACTGCATTATCCTTTCAAGCTGAAAACTACTGACTTCAATTATTCTTACCGGGCCTTCTGAATGGCCGGGTCCGGAGGCATTTGTTAGAGGATTGCCTATATTGCCGCAAACAATGGATTTTATCCCTGAGGAAACAAGTATTTGCTGTATCAAAGTTACAACTGTTGTCTTTCCGTTGGTACCAGTTACTGCAATTGTTTTTCTTTTTTCTTTTTCATCAAGAAATCTCCATCCAAATTCAAGTTCACTTATAACAGGTATTCCCAGAATATCGGCAGATCTGATTAGCCCGTGTTCCTGTGGGACCCCCGGACTTATTATTAAAAGCCCGACACCATCCAGTAGTCCCGGTTTTTCTCCTGCATTCTCGTCCAGCTTGATTTCAAGCTGCAAACCTTCCTTTATTCCGGTAGAATCCAGATGGTTCTCTATATCGAGCGCCGGGTTTGAGTCTACTGCAATAACACTTATACTGTCTCCTGTACCTGAAAGTTTTTTAATTACTGACAGGCCGCTCTTTCCCAGCCCAAGTACCATGATTTTCATGTTTTTTAAGCTATTTAGCCAACTAATATTATCAGCCATTTGAAACCATTTATTCCCGATTCGATTTTTTCAAATAATATTTGCCATCATACGGAAGGCCTTAAAAAAACTCCCGGAAATTTTAAATCTTTTCCCTTAATCTATAAATTTAAGATAATAGATGAAGAAACCAAGTCCGCCGAATAATAGGCACACTATCCAGAACCTTATAATCACCTTTATTTCAGGCCAGCCTAAAAGCTCAAAGTGATGATGCAATGGCGCCATCTTAAAAACTCTCCTTCTCTTCAACTTGAACCATGCAACCTGGATCACTACAGAAAGAGTCTCAAGCACAAAAAGCCCCCCGATTATTATAAGGATTATTTCCTGCTTTAAAATAATTGCGACAGCAGCAATAAGGCCCCCTATGCCAAAAGAGCCTGTGTCTCCCATAAAAATTTCAGCCGGTGCTGTGTTCCACCATAAAAACCCTGCACAGGCAGCAACTGCTGCGCCGGCTATTACTGCAACATCTATCCCGTATGATAATTCAAGCACGGACCATTCAAGAAAAGCTATAAAGCAGAATATTGAAAGTACAATTGCTGATGAGCCGGCAGCCAGCCCGTCAAGTCCGTCAGTAAGATTTACAGCATTTGTGGTGGATAATATAATGATAACCGGGATTATATAATACCAGTTACCGAGCTCGATCTGAAGGCTTGTAAATGGTATGTTAATATAAGTATCGAAATGAAGTAAGTATTTTGCAAAGAGTACAAAGTACATGCATACTAAAATAAGGAGGAATATCTTGACCCATCCCCTCAGGCCCAGGTTCCTTTTCTTTTTTAAAGCTATATAATCATCAACATAACCTATGATGCCGCAAAGTAAAAATACCGAAGCTGCAAAAATGCCTTCGTAGCTGAAATCGCCATATCTGTAATATTTTACTATACTGACCGCAGCATAGGATATGAGGGCTGCAAGTATAAATACAATGCCGCCCATAGTGGGCGTTCCTGTCTTTATTGCATGGGATTGAGGCCCGTCTATCCTTATTTTCTGGCCTATATTTTTTTTCTTCTGGAACCGTATGAGCACCGGTGTGAAAATAAGTGAAATAAGGCCGCTTATAATTATTGCCGTAAAAATCCAGGTCATTTATTTTTATCCCTCAAAATATTTTTTTCCAATATTTGCACTTTTTTTAAATAATTGCATTTACTTTTAAAGAAAATCAATGATTTTTTCCAGCCTGTTTGCCCTTGAGCCTTTAACCAGTATGCAGTCGCCGGGCTTTATAATATCACTGGCGGCATCTGCAAAGCTGCCCGAGTCTTTAAAATGATATACCTGCGGCAAAATCCTGCCGGCATTTCTTTCATTTTCCCCGGCTTTTATTTCCCGGCCGAACCCGATGCATATGTTTTTTGATATATCCCCGATAGCAATAAGCACATCTATTGCTTTTTCTTTAATATACTTGCCTATCTCAAAATGCAGTTCTGCTGAGCTGCTCCCGAGCTCCATCATATCTGCAAGTATTGCGACACTCCGGCAGTTATTATTTTCTGTAACAGTCTTTAATGTATCTATTGCACATTTCATTGACAGCGGGCTGGCATTATAACAGTCATTGATTATTATTTTTCCGCCCCTTTCAATTATCCTCATCCGGTTTTCCCCGGCAGCAGTGCCTTCAATGCCATTTTTAATTGTACTTTTATCAACGCCAAGATAGCTGCATACTGCTGCCGCACAGCATGCATTATAAATATTGTGATATCCCGGCACAGGTACCATAAACTCATTTACTTTTCGGTCCGAATTGAAAAGTTCCATATCATATCTTCCTGAATTGTCAGCTCCTTTTTCAAGGAAATTATATTCAAGGTTATTGTTCCTTCCATATTTTATAATCCTGCAGCTTACATTTTCCATTATAAAACCTGTATATTCATCGTCATTATTTAAGAAAAGTACGCCGCCCTTTTCCTTCAGGAAATCAGCCATTTCAGCTTTTGCCAGAGCTATTTCATTGACATCCTTGAAAAATTCCAGATGCGATGCCCCTACTGATGTAATTGCCCCTATATCAAGATTTACGGTTTCTGAAAGCATACCTATCTGCCCTTTTGCCCTCATTGCAAGCTCTGCAACAAAGAACTGTGTATCTTTATTGATCTCAAGTACTGAAAGTGCAATTCCAAGTTCTGTGTTTAAGTTTCCCGGGGTAAACTTTATATTAAATGAAGGTGAGAGGATATTTACAATAAAATCCTTGGTGGTCGTTTTACCCGCGCTGCCTGTCACTCCGATTACAAGCGGATTAAATCTCCTGATATAATTGCCTGCAATATCCAGCAAAAATGATAGCGTGCCGGCTGCCTCAAGAATTATAAGCTGCTCCCATACGCTGGGATCAGAATTTGCTTTTGCATGTTCAAGAGATTTTTTATGGGTCGTGTCTACTGCAAACCCGCAGCATTTCTTTTTAACGGCATCGGCAAGGAAGTCGTGTCCATCAAAATTTTGCCCGGTTACAGGAATAAAAAAGTCATTTTCTTTGATAGTCCTGGTATCAGTAGATATTGAACTTATATACTTTCCTGAGGAACCGGCTGCTTTACCATAAGATATTACATTGCAGCCTGTCCAGGTAATTATCCTTTTTAAACTTATCTTTTGCCCGATTTTCAAGCTTTTCCCCAATCCTTCACTATTTCCTGGTCACTGAAATGTATTTTCCTGTCTGCAAACTCCTGGTAATTTTCATGCCCCTTGCCTGCTATTAATACAATATCTTTTCTGCCGGCCATTTCAAGTGCTGTTATTATAGCTTCTTTCCTGTCTGTTATTTTCTTATAACTGCAATCGCCCCTGGAAATAAAACCCTCTTCAATCATGTTGATAATGGATACAGGATCTTCTGTCCTGGGATTATCTGAAGTTATGATTGTAAAATCTGCGATTTCTGCAGACACACTGCCCATTATTTTTCTTTTTTTCCTGTCCCTGTCGCCGCCGCATCCAAAAACAGAAATAAGCCTGCCGCCTTCAGGAAGAAGTGAATGCGCGGTTACCAGGACATTTTCCAGGCCGTCCGGTGTATGGGCATAATCCACAATCACATTTGTGTCCCTGCCTGTATTTATTTTTTCAAATCTTCCCGGCACGCCAGGCATCCTTGAGATACCCTTAAGTATGGCTGGAATCTCAATGCCGGCCATAATGCCGATGCTTAAGGTGCCAAGTATATTATATACATTAAAATATCCGCAAAGTAAGGATTTTACATGCAATTTGCCTTCTTTTATGCTCCATGCACCGCTTGGGCTGTCACTGTTTTTCAGATTTACCGTCATATCAATTCCTTCAATGGAAGAAACTATATTGCTGGCACTAAGTATCGCCTGCGGATTATCTATTCCAAAAGTGATTTTTTCAAGAGCAGTTGCCGAGGCTATCTCTCTTCCATAAATATCATCAATGTTTATGGCAGCACCTTTTCCCCCAAAAATATCTTTTTCTTTTCCGGTAAAAAGCCTGTTTTTTACGCTGAAATAATTTTCCATGGTCTCATGGTAATCAAGATGGTCCTGGGTCAGGTTTGTAAAAAGAAAATAGTCAAAATCAAGCCAGTCGACCCGGTGCAGATCTATTGAATGCGAAGATACTTCCATTGCTGCAGCTTCAACACCTTCTGAAATGCAGTCTGCAAAAAATTCATTAAGCTCAAGGCTGTCAGGTGTGGTGCGGTCAAAAGAAAGCGGGCGGCCTGCTATATGAGCATTTACTGTTGTGATATACGCAGTCTTAAAGCCTGCAGTTCCAAATATACTGTCCAGCAGAAAAACTGAAGTTGTCTTTCCGTTTGTGCCTGTGACACCTGTAAGGATAATGCCGGATGAAGGGGCTCTGTAAAAATTCCTGCAAACAAGCGCAAGCTCTTTCCGGCAGTCTTGTACCATTATCCTGACAATACCTTCAGGTAGGGGGATGTCTTTCTCGAGCATAATCGCACATGCACCGTTATTTATGGCTTCAGGTATGAAATCATGCCCGTCTTTTTTAAAGCCCGGGATTGCGGCAAAAAGATAGTCTTTTTTAACTTTAACCGAGTTTATTGCTATGCCGCTTATTTCAATTTCAGCAGCATTTTCCTGCGGCACGGTGCTAATAATTTTTGTGCCTTTAAATAATTCCGGCAATTTCATTATGACAGTTCCTCACTTGTGTAAAACCTTAACCTTTTTAATGAAAAACTCATGATATCCTTAAATATTGGTGCGGCCACCGTACCGCCCCAGATTTCGTCTTCCGGGCCCTGGGGCTCATCTACTACTATTATAATAGCAACCTGCGGATCTTCATAAGGTGCAAAACCCAGGAAGGATGTTATAACTCTTTCCTCAGTATATCCAATTCCGTTTTTATTTGCTTTCTGTGCAGTGCCTGTCTTGCCGCATACATTGACCCCTTCCACCTGTGCCCTTGTCCCGGTGCCATCCTTTACGCATTCCCACATCATCTCTTTTACTGCTGATGCTGTTTCTGTGCTTATTATTTTAACGTCTTCTTTTTTTGCAGGATATTCGATTTTATCATTTGGAAGCCTTATCTCTTTTACAATATACGGGGTAACAAGATATCCGCCATTTGCTATTACACATGCCGCTCTTACCAGTTGCAGCGGTGTGACAGAAATGCTTTGCCCGATTGCCAGGGCGCCTATCATTGAAGAGGGCCATTGTTTATAATTATATATGAGCCCCGGCTCCTCACCGGGAAGGTCTATGGCTGTGGCCTCTCCAAAACCAAACTTCTTTACAGACTCATAAAATACCTGTTTGCCCATTGCAAGGGCACTGGTCACTGCGCCTATGTTGCTTGAATATTTTATGATTTGCCCGGTGGAATAATTTATACTGCTGCGCCTGAAAATCTCTTTTATTACTTTGTCACCGACTTGAATACTGGGCGGAAGGTTAAAAATCTGTTCCGGACCTATACTGCCGCTGTCAATCGATGAAGAAATATTGACAATCTTGAAGGTGGAACCCGGTTCATATGTAAAGGATATCCCGAGGTTCTTATACAACTCTGTTTCATAATCCTGGTAATTATTAAGGCTAAAACCGGGATAATTGGCCATTGCATAGATTTCCCCTGTTTTTGGATTCATTACAACTGCTATTGCATGCTCAGCTTTATATTCCTGTGCAACCTCTGAAAGTTTTTCCTGGGTAATATATTGTATTTGTGAATCTATTGTGAGTACTACATCCCCGCCATCCAGTGGCGCTATGTAATTATTGTTTGTCCCTGGTATTATTTTTCCGTAAACATCCTTTTCAATCAGGAATTTGCCATCGACACCCCGCAGCACTTTTTCATATTCAAGCTCTATACCGTTGAGCCCATTATTGTCCAGCCCTGTAAATCCGACAATAGATGATGCAATGTCATCCTGGGGATAATATCTTTTATTTTCATTCTGTATGTATACTCCCGGCAGGTTAAGCTGGCTTATAAGGTCCGCTGTCTCTGAACTTATCTGGCGCTTAAGATAAACAAAACCGAGGTCTTTATTGCCAAGCTTGGATTCAAGTTCTTCTGTGCCTATTTCAAGTATTTCAGATAACGCCAGGGCCTCTCTATCCGGACTTATAACAAGCTTCGGGTTTGCATATACAGTCTTTTCTATCAGGCTTGTTGCAAGCTCTATTTCATTCCGGTCCAGTATCTTGCCCCTTTTTGAGTTTATTACAAATTCTTCCATATGCTGAAAATCAGCATATGTCTTATATTTTGAGGCATATATATACTGAATAGATACAAGCCTGTATATTATCAGTATGAATGCCGCAATAAATAAAAAAAACAGGAAATATACCCTTTTCCTGTTAATTCTGTTATTGACTTCCCTAATCATCTTG
>CAZGTW010000009.1:23497-25519 GCA_964528815.1 uncultured Actinomycetota bacterium
TTTATTATCCTTGAAGGGCCGGTAAGTTCAGCTATCTTTAACGATATCCTGTCATTCCTTTCATTTTCCAGAGATATCATTTCATTTGTTTCTATTATTTTTCTCTCATAATTTAAATTCTGTATTTTAAGGCCTATATTAAGTAGCACCCCTATAGTAAAGAAAATGGCAACTATCATCATTACATAAAAAGCACCCGACCTTGTATGCACTATTTTCTCTTTGCCTGTGCTTTCCTGCCTGTTTACAAGATAAAGCAGCGGATATGCTTTCCTGTCAAATATTTCTTCTTCTGCAAGTCTTGTATTCATATTATCAGTATATTTATGCTTATTAATTTTTATATTGTTTGCATGGGGCGCCTTAGGTGCTGCAATTCTTCAGAAACCGCATTTACTCTTTTTCAAAAACCCTCATCCTTGCACTTTTGGACCTCGGGTTTTTTTTAATCTCTTCATCTGAAGGCACCACTATCTTTTTTGTAATTATTTTCCCTTTTTTAACCGGGTTACACCTGCATTCCGGAAAATCTGCCGGACAGGTGCACCTTCCTTCAAAAGATATAAAACTGTCCTTTACTATCCTGTCTTCAAGAGAGTGATAGGAGATAACAACCATCCTTGCACCCGGAGCCATTATTTCCACGCAATCCTTTAATACCTTTTTCAGGTTTTCAAGTTCAGCGTTTACTTCAATCCTTATTGCCTGAAACACCCTTTTTGCCGGATGCCCTCCTGACTGATGCTGGAACTTTAAAGGGATGGACCTTTTTATTATTTCAATGAGCTCTCCAGCCAGTTCTATCTTTCTGGTAATCCTGTAATCTGCAATATTTTTTGCAATCCGTGCCGACCACTTTTCCTCACCATATTTATAAAAGATTTCCCTGAGCTGTTCTTCCGGGTATTCGTTCAGTATATCTGAAGCTTTTATTCCTTCGCTTGATTTAAACCTCATATCCAGTTGTTCATTTTTCAGATACGAAAACCCTCTTCCTGATTCATCTATCTGCATTGAAGAGAGCCCGAGGTCCAGAAGGAAACCGTTTATGCTTTTTACTGAACTTTCCCTCAGGATATTTTTAATATTTGTAAAATTATCATTTTTCAATATTGCATATTCCGAGAGTCCTGCGTTTTTGATTTTTCTGGCGGCGGTGCTTATGGCCTGGCTATCTAGGTCAACTCCGATTAATTTGCCTGTGGGGGCAATGGCTTTAATTATTTCTACAGTATGGCCGGCACCGCCAAGTGTTCCTTCAAAAACGATATCTCCTTTTTTTAAATTGAGGTAATGCATCACCTCCTTTCTCATTACTGGTATGTGCAGATCTTTGTATTCCATTTTCTTATTAACTGGTAAAATCCTGGAAATAATTCCTGTTTATAAAGGTAAATCAATAATTATGTTTTCAATGTGCCGCTATTGGCTAAAAACCCAGCTCCTCGAAGGTGCCACTTTCGCCGGTGAAACTGGTATCAGCCTTGCTGTAATATTCTTCCCATTTTTCTTTTGCCCAGATTTCTATCCTGTCAGAGACTCCGATAAGCACTATGTCACGTTCAAGTCCAGCGTGCTCAATGAGCTCCTGGGGTATTTTAATCCTTCCCTGAGGGTCGACTTCAGTCTCCCTTGATGATGCAAAGAACCATCTTGAGAATAGCTGTATGTTTTTCTTTGCTATTGGGCCGGAAATTATCCTGTCCTGCAGTGCCTGCCAGCTATCTCTTGAGAACAAAAAAAGGCACTTCTCATCAAATCCCTTTGACAATACAATGCCTCCCCTGAGTTCTTCCCTGAAATTAGAAGGAATGAAAACTCTGCCTTTATTATCCTTTGTACGGTAATACTCGCCTAAAAACATTTTATTTTTTGGTTAACCAATTTTAATTAAAAATAGGGATTATTCCTCACTTTCTCACCACTTCTCCCCACTTTAATACAAAAGATAACACAAAAAAGGGCATTTGTAAATAATTTTATTGATTTTTTGTTACTTTTTTTAATGTTTTTATGAATAAA
>CAZGTW010000010.1:0-13448 GCA_964528815.1 uncultured Actinomycetota bacterium
CTGGATTTTCTGGAAATGCTTTCAGGCAGGACACATAAAGTTATAACGGGTATTACTCTTGTTAATACAAAAACAGGCAGGACCCTGACCGGCAGCGAGACCACTACTGTAAGATTTAAAAAACTTGACAGGAAATTGATTGAGCACTATGTTGCAATAGAAGATGTGCTTGATAAAGCCGGGGCTTATGATATTTCAGGGACAGGCATTATTTTTATTGAAAGTATAAATGGATGTTTTTACAATGTCGCAGGCCTGCCGGTAAAAAAATTCATTGATATATTGGCAGGATTTGGTCTTGGGATATTTTAAAAAAATATCCGCATTGTTTTATAATTCATATGTGTTTTAAAAGAAAAGATTATATATATTTACTTTAAGGAGCAGCCAGATGTTTGAATTTTTCCTGAATGTAATAGGCAAAGATATGGGTATAGACCTTGGTACTGCAAATACGCTTGTGTTTGTCAAAAATAAAGGCATAGCGCTAAACGAGCCATCAATAGTAGCTATAGATAAAGAGAATAAAAGAATTCTTGCAGTTGGAATGGAAGCAAAAAAAATGGTCGGGCGAACACCCGGTAATATAGTAGCTATAAGGCCCTTAAAAGATGGCGTTATTGCTGATTTTGACACAACTGAAAAAATGTTAAGGTATTTTATACAGAAGGTACATAAAAATATGGCCATAGCAAGGCCAAGGATTATAATATGCGTGCCTTCGGGCATTACCGCTGTTGAAAAAAAAGCAGTCATAGAGGCAACAGAGCAGGCAGGCGCAAGAGCCGCATACATAATAGAGGAACCTCTTGCTGCAGCCATTGGCGCTGATCTTCCTATTGATGAGCCCACCGGAAGCATGATTGTAGATATTGGCGGAGGCACATCTGAAGTGGCCGTAATATCGCTTGGCGGCATAGTTGCCTACCAGTCCCTGAGGGTGGGCGGAGACGAACTGGATGAGGCAATAATCTATTACCTCAAGAAGGAAAATAACCTGCTTATTGGTGAAAGTACCGCAGAAAAAATAAAAATGGAGATAGGGTCCGCTTTCCCCCTGGAAAATGAGGGAAAGATGGAAGTTAATGGAAGGGATCTTGTCACAGGATTACCGAAAACCATTATAATTACCAGCCAGCAGATAAGGGCCGCTCTTGAAAAAACTCTCAGTGATATAATAAATTCCATTGTCGAGGTCCTTGATAATACTCCTCCTGAACTTGCATCAGATATAATGAAAAGAGGTATAGTGCTAAGCGGCGGAGGCGCACTTCTTAAAGGGCTTAATGAGAGGATAAGCATGGAAACGCACTGCCCTGTTTACCTTGCCCCTGATCCTCTGGCAGCTGTGGCTCTTGGAGCAGGAAAATGCGCAGAAGATTTTAATGCCCTTAAAAAATACCTGAGATACTCAAAACAGTAAGAAATTTTGAGGGCCGGTAAGTAATTTATTGGCAATACCGGGTTTATTTCAATAATTATAGGGTTTGTTTTAGGTGTAAATGGCTCCAGTAAAAAGAAATCCCAGGAACATAATTGTTTTATCCGTAATAATAGTGATCTGTATTGTTGTCATTACGGTAAGCTTCAAAGATTCAGGTGTATTCAGCAGGGTAAAAATATCCACTTTTGATTTTTTTGAACCTGTGCAGGAAAAAGTATACCTTTTTTTCAGGCCTGTTTCACACTTCTTTATAAATATAAAGGATTATTTCAGTCTTGCAGATAAAAACAGCGCCTTGCAGGAAGAAAATGCAGGCCTATTAAATAATTACACTGACAATATAAACCTCAAAGTGGAAAACGATTCGCTCAGGCGCCTGCTTGGGATAGAATTAAGGAAAGACTATGAGACCATGGCTGCCAAAGTCATAGGATATTATGAGAATAAGTGGCAGTCAGAGATAATAATAAATAAAGGGGGAAGCAGCGGCATTTCAGAAGGAATGGCAGTAGTAAATGACCAGGGCCTGGTCGGCACGGTCGTATTTGTTGCAAACAGTTCAAGCAAGGTAAGGCTTCTTGGCGACCCTCAAAGCAGCATAGGAGCAAGGATTTTATCTTCAAGAAAGCTTGGCATGGTTGAGGGGAGCCCTGAAAAAAAGGTCTTTCTTAATTACATTGCAAAAGATGAAGAAGTTTTTAAAGGAGACATCCTGGTCACATCGGAGTTTGGTGAAAATATCCCGGCGGAGATTTTGATAGGCAGGATAAAAAATGTCAGCATCAAGGAAAATAGCGCCTATGCTACAATAGAGGTGGAGCCCTTTTCAGACTATAAAGATCTGGAATATGTAATAGTAATTAAGGGTTAAATTGCAGATGCTGTGTGTGAAAAAACTCAAAAGAAGATAGATATATGAAGATATTTTTCAGAATACTGAATTTTATAATATTGATATTATGCCTGATTTTTCAGTTTGCTTTTCTTGAAAACTTCAAGCTCATAAATATAGGCGTGGATATTGTCCTTGTTGCAATAATCGGCATAACTATCTTTAACGGCGAGATTTACGGGCTTATATCCGGTTTTGTTGCAGGTATGCTGATTGATATCATGACAGGAAGCATAATAGGCATAACCGCACTTCTTTATTCAGTCGATGCATTTCTTGCAGGCAGGATATCAGGTTTTGGTTTCAGGAAAAAAACTCTGGCAAATGTCCTTTTAATCCTGCTTGTAACTGAAATAAATATCCTGTTTATGAGCGGTATTTATTATCTTTTTGGTTTTACCACAAGTGGCGCAAAACTTGGAATCGAAATGCTTACCAGCCCGGTATTTAATATTTTAGCAATGTTTATAATTTTTTCGCTTTTAAACCTTGGCAGGGAAAGGAAGGAAGAAATTGGATTCATCTTCAAAAAGAAGGCTTAGGATTGCAATTTATTTCCTTGTGCTGCTGCTGGCTGGCCTGATAGTAAGGCTTTATTTTTTACAGGTCATGAGCGGCCGGATATATGCCCAGGAAGCTCAGGAAAGCATACTGCGCTCAAAGACAGTGCAGGCGCCAAGGGGCAATATTTATGACAGAAACGGCAAACTTCTTGTTAAAAGCGTTCCAAGCCCTGCAATTGCTGTCGACCCAAGGATAGTTATCCGGAATGAAAATGTCGTGGATATATTATGCACAAAACTGGACCTTGAAAAACAGGAAGTTTTGCAAAAACTTAAAAAAAGCAATATATCCTACCTTGAAAGAGTTATTTTAAAGCAGGGTATAGACTACGGCACGATGATTTATTTCAAGGAAAACAGCGCTAACCTTCCAGGCGTGGAAGTGATAGATGTATTTTTAAGGGAGTATGAATACGGAAATCTTGCGGCCCATATTCTTGGTTACACCGGTGAAATAGATGAAGACAAATTAAAATCAGGACAGTACAGCGTGGGTTATGAGGGCGGGGACCAGATAGGCCTGTCAGGCATTGAATCCTATTACGAGCAGGTGCTTAAAGGTACCAAGGGGAGGATAACATATGAAGTGGATCCCATAGGAAAACCCAGGAGCATAATTGAAGATGTCGCATATGTTCCCGGAAATGACCTTTACCTGACAATCGATATAGACCTTCAGAAAGCAGTCGAAGAAATACTGGCAAGTTCAATAACTGAAATCCGGCAGCAAAAGCCGACTGGTTCCGATGAGAATTATAAGGTGCCTGGCGGAGCCGTTGTTGTGCTTGATGCAAAGACAAGCGGGATACTTTCCATGGCAAGTTATCCCACCTATGACCCTTCGGTTTTTACAGGAGGAATTTCAGAATCAGACTGGGCTTACCTCAATGATCCGGAAAATGAACATCCTTTAAATAACAGGGCAATAATGGGCTATCCTCCGGGTTCGGTATTTAAGCTTGTTACAGCATATGCAGGACTTTCAGAAGAGGTTGTAAACAAAAACAGGTACATAAGTTGCGGAGGGCTATGGACGGGCCTCGGGGCAGATTTTCCGAAATGGTGCTGGGCAAAAAGCGGCCATGGAGCAATGAATATAATCAGCGCAATACAGAATTCATGTGACATATATTTTTATGAAGTGGGCTTTGAACTTTTTTTAAAAAATAATAATGCAGAAGAGCTGCTTCAGAAATATTCAAAACTTTTTGGCTTCGGGATAAATACAGGCGTGGATCTGCCTTATGAAGATACTGGTGTTGTGCCTGATAAAGCCTGGAAAAAAGAATATTTCAAAGAACAAAAAGACAATACAGTGTGGTTTCCCGGCGATACTGTAAACATGGCAATAGGCCAGGGGGATCTGCTGACCACCCCACTTCAAATGGCAAATGCTTATGCCATTCTTATAAACAGGGGGATAAAGAATATTCCGCACCTGGGCCTGGAAGTGCGTGATGAAAATGGGGATGTATTTGCTAAACCTGGAGAGGGCCCTGAGGCCGATCTTGATATGAATAATGAATATTTGGATATGATAGAGCAGGGAATGGCAAAAGGGGTTTCACAGGGAACTGCTGCTTCAAGATTTACAAATTTTCCATTAAAAGAAATCCCTGTGGCAGGCAAGACCGGCACAGCAGAAGTGATAGGCAAGCAGGATTATGGCTGGTTTGTAACCTATGCCCCTATCGGCAATCCGCAGTATATTATCGTTGTCATGCTCGAGCAGGCAGGCGGGGGCTCAAGGTCTGCTGCTCCTGTTGCTGAAAAAATATATGAATACTTATTTAATCTGGGATATGGCGGGTAAAAATGCAGGATATAAATAAAAAAAGCTTTACCGGCAGGCAGGAAATCATAATTGAAGATGATGAGAGAAAAAGCAGGTTTAATTTTGACTTTATATTGCCGCTTGCTGTATTTTTGCTTGCCGGATTTGGGGTGCTCATAATTTACAGCGCCACAAAATACAGCATGCCTGATGGCGTTTCGGATCCTATGTATTATTTTAAAAGGCAGGGTTACTGGCTGATAGGCGCTATTGTTGTATTTATACTGCTGCAATTTATAAATTACAGGAGCCTTAAAAAATTCTGGTGGGGTTTTTTAGCAGTTTCAGTGCTGATGCTTGTTGCAGTGCTGATTTTCGGTTATGAAGTAAATAATTCCAAAAGCTGGATAGACCTGAAAATATTTAATGCCCAGCCTTCGGAACTTGCCAAAATATTCATGGTCATTGTCACTGCTGCCATTCTTTCTAAATGGCCCAGGGAAAAAGTGGAATATACAGGATTTAAAAAAGTGGGCCTTTCTCTGCTTGCCGCACTTGCGCCCATAGTGATGGTACTTTTTGAACCGGACTATGGCACGGCGCTTATTTTCTTTGTGACTTATATGGGCATGCTTTTTATATCAGGAGCAAATCTTTTTTATTTTTTCAGCATTCTTGCTGCAACAACAGGCGGGGTTTTCGGTGCAGTAAAGACCGGTTTAATAAAGCAGTACCAGCTGGACAGGATACTTGTCTTTTTAAAACCAGATATAGAAAGGCAGGGCATAGGATACAACCTCTTCCAGTCAAAACTGGCAATAGGCTCCGGCGGCCTATGGGGCAAGGGGCTCTTCCTTGGCAAACAGACTAATTTAAACTATGTCCCGGCACACCATACAGATTTTATTTTTTCAGTCATCGGAGAAGAAATAGGGTTTTTTGGCGCTATTCTTGTAATATTTGTAATCGGCATTATAATATGGCGGTGCTTCTATATTGCTTCAAGGGCCGGAAACAGTTTCGGCAGGCTTATAGCCGGCGGAATAGGCTTTATAATACTTACCCAGAGTGTTATAAATATCGGAATGACGATAGGCATAATGCCGGTCATTGGCATACCGCTTCCATTTTTAAGTTACGGGGGTTCAAACCTGCTTGCGATTTTTTTAGGGATTGCCCTTGTTGAGAATGTGTACCTGAGAAGGGAATTGCGCAAAGACTATGAAATCGCATATGATGATTTTGACTGATGCAAGTGCAATATCCTGTGCAGAAAAAAATATGAACAGGAAAATCAAATATCTTTCTTTAAAACAGCTTGAAGAACTGCTGGAAGGCATTGAAAAACCGGGCAGATATATCAATAATGAAGTGGGCACCAAAAGCAAGCCGATTGAATTCCTCGAAAAAAATACTGATACAATTTTGGCATGCCTTGTTTTTCCTGACATATATGAAGTCGGAATGTCCAACCTTGGTATACAGATCTTATACAATGCCATAAACAGCTGCGGTTTTGCCAGCGCAGAAAGGGCATATGCCCCCTGGACCGATTTTGAGAAAAGGTTAAGAGATGAAAATGTGGCACTTTTTTCACTCGAAAACAGGATAAGCCTGGCTGATTTTGACCTTATCGGATTTAATGCTGCACATGAGATGCTTTATACAAATATACTTAACATGCTTGATATGGCCCGCCTTGAAGTTACACATGAGGCGCGGCAGCATATTTTCCCACTTGTATGTGCAGGCGGTTCATCTGTTTTTAATCCATGGCCGCTGTCAAAATTTACAGATTTTGCAGTTATTGGCGACGGGGAAGAGGCAGTAATCGAAATTCTTAAAAAAATCAGCGATTTCAAATACAGGCATAAAGATATACTTCCAGAGTATTGCGGCGGCCATTTTAATCAGGCCGAGAGCAGGCTGAAAAACGAGCTTCTCCTGGGCCTGTCAGAAATTGACGGGGTTTTTGTATCGCGTTTCTACAGGATAAATTATTCTTTAAAAGGAGATATATGCGGTTTTGACTGCAAGGGCAACACTGTAAAAAAGACTGTAAAAAAAGCCACAGTAAGCGATTTTGAAAATGCAGTTACTGCACAGACTCCGGTAATCCCGAATATACAGACCGTGCATGACAGGCTTAATATTGAAATTATGAGGGGATGCAGCAGGGGGTGCAGGTTCTGCCAGGCGGGTTTTACATACAGACCGGTAAGGCAGAAAAGCATAGATAAACTACTGGCAGAAAGCATTGAAGGGTTAAAAAACACAGGATATGATGAGATATCATTTACTTCTCTTTCTTCATCAGATTACAGGGGAATTTCCAGCCTGGTTGAAAAAGTGCTTTCGGCTGGATTTGCACATAAGATCTCTGTTTCCATGCCTTCGCTGCGGCTGGACAGTTTTACTCTCGGGCTTGCAAAACTTATACAAAGCGGCAGGAAAACGGGCCTTACATTTGCCCCTGAAGCCGGCAGCCAGAGGTTAAGAGATATTATAAAAAAAGATTTTACTGAAGAGGACCTGCTGGGCAGCATAACACTTGCTCTCAGTGAGGGATGGGAAAAAATAAAATTATACTTTATGATAGGCCTGCCTTTTGAGACAGAAGATGATATATATGCAATACCTGACCTGGTAAGAAAGATAATTGCTATAGCAAAAACAACGCTTCCCGGCAGGAGCATAGGCAGGTTTACGCTTGGAGTAAGCATAAATGCTTTTTGCCCGAAGCCGTTTACACCTTTCCAGTGGCACAGACAGGAGAGCATGGAAGTTTTAAAACATAAATTCGGCATCATATCATCAGGAATGCCAAAAAGGTTCGTAAAACTTCACTGGACGAGTCCCGAAAAAAGCCTGGTTGAATGTGCGATGTCCCGGGGGGATTTTAGGATATCAGATGTAGTTGAGAATGCCTGGAAAGCCGGCGCAAAGTTTGATAACTGGACTGATTTTTTTGATTTCAATTTATGGCAGGATAGTTTTGTAAAGGCAGGCGCAGATATTAAATTCTATACAGAGCGTTTGTATAATGAAAATGAGACCTTGCCCTGGGACATTATAGACATCGGAATAAAAAAATCATTCTTTTTGAAAGAATACAGGGCAGCAAGGTGCATATAAAAAAGCCGGGCACCGGCCCTGACAGCATGAAAGGAAATTAAAAACAGTTGACTCAGGAAATCATCAGGTTTAAGTTCTTTAAGAAAAATGAATTAAAATATCTTTCACATCTGGATATGGTTGCAATGCTTTCACGCGCCTTTATAAGGGCAGGCATAAAAGCTGCCTACAGTGCAGGATTTAATCCCAAACCAAAGCTGAGCCTGAGTAATCCCATACCCCTGGGGGTCCAGAGTCTTGCAGAATATGGAGATATCTGCCTTTCTGAATGGGCCGATGCCACCCGATTCTTAGAGCTTGTAAACAAACAGCTCCCTGCAAACATACAGTTAACAGAAGCAGCAAACGCCCCATCGGATACAGCTTCCCTGATGTCTGTAACAGGAGCCGTATTCTATGAATTTGAAATAATTTGTGATGATTTGCCTTCCGGCAAAAAAAACCCGGCCGGTATAAAAAATGAGCTGGAAAAAAGGTTTAAGCAGCAATTGATTGAAAAACAGGAACTTGCGAGCCAGATATACTCCTGTGATTTTAAATATCCCGGCGAAGGTAAAGATGTTACAGAGCCATATGCAACGCTGAAGCTGGATGTTCTTGGATTTACAAAAATATTTAAAGATAAACAAAACAGCATTTTCAAGTTTAATGATTTTGCAGCAAAGCTTAAGGTTCTTTTATCGGGGCAAAACCAAAAAATAAATTTTATGCAAAAAAAAGAACTTTATATTATTAATGATTTTGATAAAAAGATACTGCTTAACCCTCTTGAAATACTGTAGCCCGGGCGCCTGAAAGCATTATGTTAATTATTTTCAGTGATATTGTATAATATCATTTTAGTAATATCATTTTTAAATAGAATTTTATTAAAGTTTTTATATAGCGAGGTAAAAAATTGACAATGGAAATGCTTGTCAGTTCTGACAAGAACGAGACAAGGGTGGCCATCCTTGAATCAAAACAGGTAATACAGCTTTATTTTGACCGCAAAAAAAGCAAATCGATTGTGGGAAACATTTATCTTGGCAGGATAGAAAATGTTTTATCCAGCCTGGATGCCGCCTTTGTCGATATCGGAGAGGAAAAGAATGCTTTTCTCTATATCAATGAAGTTGCATATGATATAGAGCTTGAAGAAAAGCATGAGATAACAAGGCGAATTCATCATGTACTGAAACCCAACCAGATGGTACTTGCACAGGTTACAAAAGACCCTATGAAAACAAAGGGTGCAAGGCTGACAACGTATATATCACTGCCCGGAAGGTATCTTGTCCTTGCGCCATTTAATGATGGTATCGGAGTATCAAGAAAGATAGACCCCAGGGACCGCGAGTCACTGCGCCTTGTTGCAGAGGAAATCAAGCCAAAGGATTGCGGCCTTATAATGAGGACGGCAGCAAAAGATGTTGCAAAAGCAAAACTGAAAAAAGAGCTTAAACAGCTGCTGAAGCTATGGAGCTTTATAAGGAAAAAGGCCGCGACTGCAAAAAATCCTTTGCTCGTTCAAGCAGAATATCCCATTATGATAAGGCTCATAAGAGATATTTTTTCAGAAGATTTTGACACCATCTATGTTGATAAAAAGGTCCTGAAAAAAGAGATAATCTACTACCTTAAGAATGTAGGCATGAATTTTAATAATATAATACTTCACCATGGACAGAACGACCTGTTTGAAGAGTTCAATGTAAATGAAGTGATAGAAAGCGCACTTGAGAGAAAAGTCTGGCTCAAATCCGGGGGTTTTATTGTTGTTGATTATGGCGAGGCACTGACTTCAATAGACGTAAATACCGGCAAGTACACATCCGGGCGGAATTCAGCGCAGACGATTTTAAAGACAAACCTTGAAGCAGCTGAAGTCATTACGAGCCAGTTAAGGCTCCGTGATATTGGAGGCATTATTGTAATTGATTTCATTGATATGAGCATGGAAGAAGACAGGCAAAGGGTACTTTCAAGGTTCAAGCAACTGCTGGAAAAAGATAAGACAAAGACAGAGGTGCTTTCATTTTCAAAGCTTGGCCTAATGGAAATGACCAGGAAAAACGTATCAGATGGGATCATGGGCACACTGTGCAAGCCATGCCCATGCTGCGGCGGTGCAGGCTTTATCAAATCTGAAGAAACAGTGATGCTGGAGACTGAAAGGAAGATACGAAAGCTTGCAAAAGACAGCACTGCCAAAGCTTTCCTGGTAAGGTTAAACCCTGCTATTGCTTCTCTTGTCATAGGTAAAGGGGGACAGAACCTTCATAATCTGGAGTTTTTGACCAGGAAATACATTGCTGTAAAGAGTGATGAAAACCTTCCACTTGACGGGTTTGTGGTTGAAGCTGAGGGAAGCCAGGCTGACATAAAAGAAGCTTCAAAACCTTTCAATATAGGGGACATCCTGGATCTTGTAGTTGAAGAGCCCTATTCCCATAACAGGAAAGATGGCCTGTCCAGGATAGAGGGTTATGTGATCCAGATAGTAGACGGCAGGAAATTTATCGGCAGCAGGGTAAAAGTGGAAATAACACAGATTTCAAAAACAAGCGCCATGGGGAGAATAAAATATTGACAGGATAACCAGTATATGATAAATTACCAATTTGCCATTTTATGGAATATTTAGTAATCTTATTTTCCCTTTGAACAAGACTATAGTTATACACAGGTTACAGTATGCAGTTTATTAAATGCAGATTATAACCTGTAAATAAAGAAGCAGCGGGAAAATATTTAATTAAGGAGGCCCAAGATTTACGCAGTAATTA
The DNA here is from genome assembly GCA_964528815.1 of uncultured Actinomycetota bacterium. GTDB lineage: Bacteria > Actinomycetota > Humimicrobiia > Humimicrobiales > Humimicrobiaceae > Fen731. Next base: position 10,577 of record CAZGTW010000010.1, read on the forward strand.
CAAGCAGTGGGAAACAATATAAAGTTGAAGAAGACAAAGATTTTATTGTAGAGAGGCTAGAAGGCAAGGAAGGCGACAAAGTAAAAATTGACATGGTAAACCTTTTGAGTGACGGTGATAAGATAAAAGTCGGCGCACCGGTTATCGATAAGGCATTTGTTGAAGCTACAATAAAGAAACAGTTTAAAGGTGACAAAGTCATAGCTTTTAAACATAAAGCCAAAAAAAGATATAACAGGAAAGTAGGCAGCAGGCCCCTGTTGACTCTTCTTCATCTTGATAAGATAAGTTCTAAATAGTTGAATTAAAATTCCGGAGGAAATAAATGTCAAGTAAAAAAGGTGTTGGAAGCTCAAGAAACGGCCGTGACAGCAAGCCAAAATATCTCGGCGTTAAAGTATATGGCGGGGAAAAGGTCATTGCAGGAAATATAATTATCAGGCAGCGCGGGACCAAATACAGGCCCGGCATCAATGTGGGTATTGGCCGTGACCATACTATATTTGCCAAAGTTGACGGTACAGTAGAATTTATTGCCAACAGCACAAAGGGAAAACTGGTAAACGTTATTACTTCATAAACCCGATAACTGCACTTACAGCCAGTATTACAAGCACAAGTATAGAAACAACCATCAATTTATATTTTTTGCTGAGCGCAAAAAATACCGTAGAGCATATTATCCCTGCGACAGGCACAAGTATCATGCAGAATATTCCGGCATATTGCAGCAAGCCAGGTATTGAGCCGGCTTCTCCGCTAATTAAAACAGACAGTTCTTCCGGGCCTATTGTGTTTTTCTCAAACTCATTTAATACTTCCAGGCCAGAGCCGCTGGTAATATTAGCCAGAAAACCCGCAAGTAAAAGCACAATTGCAGCAACAAGGCCGCATAAAATAATCAGGTACAAATAACGGCTCAACTTTGCATTTTCATGTAAAGTACAACCATTTACTGAATCATTTTTATTGCGCTGATTTTGCATTTTATCAATAGTTAAGAATATTAAAACCTCTCATAAACATAAGTATCCCTATGAGAATAAAAACTGCAAGTATAATTATTACCAGGTATTTTGTCTTTATCTTTCCTGCAGCAAAAGAACCCGAAACTGCGCCAATTAAAACGCCTGCTACTGCAGGAACAGTAATCACAGGATTTATAAAACCGTTAAAAAAATATATAACAGAAGACACCACTGCTGTTATGCCTATCATATAACTGCTTGTAGCAGTTGCAACCTTAAGTGGAACATCCATAATTGCATTCATTGCCGGTACCTTTATAACGCCGCCGCCCACTCCAAGCAGGCCGGAAAAAAAACCTGCAAGCGTAGAAAGGGAAGAGCCATAAACTATTTTCCTGACATGGTATCTGACAGGCTTACCGGATAACTGGTCATAATATTCTGAATCAAATATGGATGATTTTGAAGCCGTCGGTTCCATTCCGGCCCCAAACTTTAAAGGCCATCTGTTTTTGACATATGTAAATATCCCCGACGCAAGGGTAAAGCATCCGAAAATTATAAAGAGCACATTATTTTTAAGAAATGCAACAGTGATACTGCCTGCGATGCTGCCTATAGTTGTTGGTATTTCCAGAGCCATTGCAAGGCCGGGATTTATTATGTTTTTTTTAAAAAAGCGGATAGATGCCGCAAGTGATGTTGCAAGTACACAGATTATGCTTGTGCCTATTGCCAGATGCATAGGTATTTTCAGTGCAAGCGCAAGGAAAGGAACTATTATTATCCCTCCGCCTATCCCTATCACTGAACCGATAAGGCCGGCAAAAATACCCATCAGAAACAGATAAAGAAGCAAAATCATAAATGACCTTTTTAATACACAAAATTTTTTTAAGTTAATAAATCCAAATTATAATATATAATGGGTTAAAAGTTATAATACTAAAATCAATAATTGATATAAAATATTTTACCGGGCAGTTATGCGCCGTGAAATTAAAGGGATTTGAAAAATGTTTATAGATGAAGCAAAGATAAATATAAAAGCCGGAGACGGCGGCAGCGGCCTTGTCAGTTTCTTTGCGCTGAAAGGCAGCTATAAGAAAGTGGCAAACGGGGGCAACGGCGGCAGCGGGGGAAATATTTTGTTTGCACCCTCCAGGAGCGTAAATACTCTGATTGGCTTTAAGAAAAAAATACATTTTAAAGCTGAAAACGGCCAGGCAGGAATGCCAAATAACAGGAACGGCAGGAGGGGCGAGGACCTTGTCATTTATGTCCCGGTCGGCACAGTAATAAAAGAGGGCGGGAACATAATTGCTGATTTAAACGAAGAGGGCAAAGATTTTATTGCAGCTACCGGCGGCAGCGGGGGAAGGGGCAATGCAAATTTCGTGTCCCAAATGAGGCGCTTTCCCGGTTTTGCTGAAAAAGGTGAAAAAACAGAAGAGAAGTGGATAAGCCTTGAGCTTAGGCTTCTTGCCGATGCTGCACTGGTCGGTTTTCCAAATGCCGGCAAATCAACCATAATAAGTGCCGTTTCTGCTGCAAGGCCGAAGATTGCTCCTTATCCGTTTACGACATTGTCACCAAACCTTGGTGTTGTCAGCCATGGCGAAGATTCATTTGTTATTGCTGATATTCCCGGAATAATCGAGGGTGCGCACAAAGGCACCGGCCTGGGCGACAGGTTCCTCCGTCACATTTTACGGGCCAGGTTGCTTGTGATTGTACTTGATGCTTCATTGCTGCTTGAAGGTGAAATAGAAGGGCTCACGGGCACATTTGACACAATAAGGCAGGAGCTCAAATTATATGATGAATTATTGTCAAAAAAAGATTATATAACAGTCATAAATAAAGCTGACCTTTTTGATAAAGAAGAAATCTGTAAAAATGCT
>CAZGTW010000010.1:13548-24777 GCA_964528815.1 uncultured Actinomycetota bacterium
AACAGTCATAAATAAAGCTGACCTTTTTGATAAAGAAGAAATCTGTAAAAATGCTGCAAACCGCATTTCAAAAAAAACAGGCAGGCCGGTTCTGGTAATCTCTGCAGTTACCGGCAGGGGCCTTGATGAAATGATAAAAGTTTTGCATGAAAAAATCACTGCAATAAGAAAAGAAGAGCATTACCTGAGCGAAGCGTCTAAAACATCATCGCAGGTCTCAAGGACCTATTCACTTGCCACACTTAAGAAGGATGCCGGAGCCGACTCTGATAAGCTGGAAATAATAAAAGACGGCAGTGAATTCATAGTGAAAAATAAAAAGCTTGAGAAAATGGTTGCAATGACTGACCTTGAAAACAGTGAGGCACTGGATTATCTTAAATACAGGTTAAAAAAGATGAAAATAGGTGATAGACTTAAAAAAATGGGTATCGAAGAGGGCAGCACAGTAATAATAGGAAACCTTGTATTTGAGCTGACGGAATAAGACTGTCATGTAAAAAAATAAAAAAAACAATCCTGAAAAAAACAGGCAAATAAGTTGGACAGAAAAAAGTACGTTAAAAAGATAAATAGAGTGGTAATAAAGATAGGCTCCAGCAGCATTACAGGCAAAAAAGGCGGCCCGGACAGCTCCAAAATGGAAAAATTCTGCGCAGAAACTGCAGCTTTGGTTAAAAAAGGAGTTGAAGTCATTATAGTAACAAGCGGAGCCATTTCTGCAGGGCTGGAATATCTTGGAATGCCTTCAAGGCCCAGGGAAATATCAGTCCTTCAGGCTGCTGCTGCAGTCGGCCAGGTTGAGCTGATGCGCCAATATGGAGACATATTTGCGTCATATGGCCTAAAAATAGGGCAGATACTGCTTACAAGAGAAGATACGGCCAGGAGGAACCAGTACCTTAATATAAAGGGTACAATAGAGAACCTTCTTGTACTTAATGTAATACCTGTAATAAATGAGAACGACAGTGTGGCTGTCGAAGAGATAAAATTCGGAGATAATGACAGGCTTGGCGCCCTTGTATCAAGCCTGACAGGAGCTGACCTTCTAATAATACTTTCAGATATAGACGGTTTATATGAATCTGATCCGAGGGAGGACCCGAATGCCGTACTCATATCTTTTGTAAACGGCATAACTCCGCATATAGAAAGCCTTGCCGGGGGAATCGGGTCTGCTTACAGTTCAGGTGGCATGATGTCAAAACTTAAGGCAGCCAGAATATGCGCTTTTTCAGGTATCCCTATGGTGATAGCAAACAGCAGCATAAAAGATGTAACAGAAAAAATAGTAAATTTTGAAACAATAGGGACCTTTTTTGCACCCCAGACAAAAAGGAAAGTAAAAAGCCTTAAAAGATGGATAGCATTCGGCATACAGGAAAAAGGTTCCATTTATCTTGACGAGGGCGCAGAAGAAGCTGTCGGCTCAAAGGGCAAAAGCATCCTACCGGTAGGAGTAATAAAAACAGAGGGCAGTTTTTCAAGGGGGGACACATTAAAAGTCTTTTCACACAGCGGAAAGCTCATTGCAAAAGGGCTAACCAATTTTTCTGATGAGGAAGTTTTAAAAGTAATGGGGAAAAATAAGAACCAGATATTGAAAGAGTATGGCAGGGATATGTGCTGTGAAGTGATACACAGGGACAGCATGGTAGTTTTTGATGAAAATGACTATGAATGATAAAATCTTTAAAATATTTCCGGGAGTGTAAGCTATGGATGAAGTAATAGAGATAGCAAAGAAAGCAAAGACTCTTGCTCCGCAGATTGCTTCTGCAGGCACGATTTTAAAAAACAGGGTTCTGGCAGGAATAGCAAAAAACCTTATAGAATATTCAGGTGATATCATCAGCGCCAATGAATCAGACGTGGAAAAATCCCGTAAAGACGGAATTTCAGGCAGTATGCTGGACAGGCTCAGGCTTGACAGAAAGGCAATAGAAAAAATTGCCGAGAGTGTGGGTGAAGTAATAACTCTGGCCGATCCTGTAGGCGAGGTCATATTCGGGTATAATCTGCCAAATGGCCTTGTGCTTAAGAATATAAGGGCGCCATTCGGGGTAATAGGCATTATATATGAAGCAAGGCCAAATGTTACTGTAGACGCTGCTGTTTTGTGCATTAAAGCAGGAAGTTGTGTGATACTGAGGGGCAGTTCCCATGCGCTTTCTACAAATATACAACTTTGCAGGATAATGCAAAAAGCTCTGGCAGATAATGGTTTGCCTCCTGATATAATACAGGTGGTACCGACAACTGGCAGGGAAGATGCTGAAACTCTCATGAAATTGAGGGATTATGTGGATCTTTTGATTCCAAGAGGAGGAAAAAGCCTCATTGATAATGTAGTTGCAAATTCTGCCGTACCTGTAATTGAAACAGGAGCAGGAAACTGCCATGTTTATATTGACAGCCATCTTGAAGGGATACATATTGATACAATAAGTTCAATAATTATTAATTCAAAGACCCAGAGGCCAAGCGTATGCAATGCAGCCGAAAAGCTCATAGTCCATTCAAGCATTGCTGAAGCGGCACTTCCTGCTGTCCTTGATGCGCTTGCTGCAAAAAATGTAAAGATAAAAGGCTGCCCAAAAACACTTGCAATATATCCCGGCGCCGAACCCGCATCAGAAGAAGACTGGTACGAAGAATACCTGGACCTTATAATAGCTGTAAAAATCGTTGACAGCATACAGGATGCGGTGCTTCATATAAACAAGTACGGGTCGCACCATACAGAGTCCATAATAACTTCTGATTATAATAATTCACTGTATTTTACAAATGCCTGTGACTCTTCAACAGTGTTTGTAAATGCATCTACAAGGTTTACAGATGGAGGGCAATTCGGCATGGGTGCAGAAATAGGAATCAGCACCCAGAAGCTTCACTGGAGGGGTCCCATGGGTCTCGAACAGATAACAACAAATAAATTCATTGTGCTCGGGCAGGGCCAGATCAGGGAGTAGCAATTGGAGCAGGATAAATTATTGAAGTTAATGGATGATAAGGAGCACTTAAAGATAGGGCTCATGGGCGGAACATTTAACCCTATCCATTACGGGCACCTGGTTACAGCTGAGGAAGCCTTGAAACAATTCAAACTGGATAAAGTGATATTTATCCCTTCAGGAACGCCCCCACACAAGACCAGGGGCACAATAGCAACTGCTGAAGACAGATACCTCATGACTGTTATTGCAACAGCATCAAACAGGGATTTCATGGTTTCCAGGATAGAAATAGACCGGAAGGGAAAGTCATATACAATAGATACCCTCAGGTATCTTAAAAGCATTTTTGATGAAAAGGCAACCCTTTACTTTATTACCGGCGCAGACGCAATACTTGAGATACTCACATGGAAAAATCCCAGCGGCATAACAAACCTGTGTGAGTTTATTGCAGCGACAAGGCCGGGATACGACATATCCCGGATGGAGGAACTTAAAAAGAAATTATTTGCAGAAACGGACCATACCGGCAAACATATTTTTTTAATGGAAATACCTGCACTTGCCATTTCTTCAACTGATATAAGGCACAGGATAAAGACCGGTAAACCAATAAATTATCTTCTTCCTGAAAGTGTTTGCAACTATCTTTTAAAGCATGGATTATACAAATAATATATATAACTTCCTGGACAGCGCAAGCTGGGACCATATAAAATCTCTTAAACAATTACTGGCAGAAAAAATGCCGCAGGAGCTCTACCGTCACAGTTTGGGCACCCTCGAGTATGCCGCAATGCTTGCAGCAAGGCACATAAGCATATTTGAGGAGGAAGCATGTGCAAAAGGCAGTGTAAATAAAGATTTAATAAAACAAAGAATGGGGCTGAAATTATACAAGCTGCTTGCGGCAAGCCTTATCCATGATTATGCAAAAATCTATGACGAAGAAACCCTTGCTGGTATTGCTACAGACAAAAGCCTCGGGCTCACTGAATTCGAGTCTTCCTGCAGGCCTATACTTCACGGTTACGTGGGCCCTTTTATTATTAAAAGGGATCTCGGGATAGATGATGTTGATATAGGAAACAGTATCAGGTCGCATACAACTGGTTCACTTAAAATGAATATCCTTGACAGAATAGTATATGTATCTGATAAGTTAGAGCCATCAAGAAATTACAGGGGGATTGTAAAATTGAGAAAAATTTCGGGCGAGAGCCTTGATTGGTGTTTACTGGAAGTTTATAAAAGTAATATAATATACGTAATTATGAGGAATCATACTCTTCATCCGGACACAAGTAAAATATGGAATTACATCTGCGGAGGTTTAAAAAATGCCATCTGACGACAGAAATCAGGATAATGACAGGGACAGGTTTGATGACGAAGAGGATGACCTGTTCAAAAAATATTCTTCAAAAGAAAGCAAAGGTTTCAGGGAAGAAGACGGTTTCCTGAGTGACGAAAACAACAGGGAAAGAGATAATATCAGCAGGAAAAACAGCAGGGAAGAAGACTTCTTTACTGATGATGACTTTGAGTTTAAAGATTATGAGGACGAAGATTATGATATCAGCAGCCTCAGGAGCGCAAAAGTTAAGCAAAAGAGAAAAAGGACCAGGGCAATAGTCTCAGCAATTGTCATTATGGCAATACTGGCACTTGTGGCAGTGGGCATAGTATTCGGATACAGGTTCATTAAAAACAAATACTTCAGTTCAACAGCTGAAACACTTGCAAGTGAAGAAGAAGCCATTGTTGTGCCAAGCTCCATGAAGCTTGGCAAGGATATGAGTATAATTATATGCGGAGCCGGAGAAAATCTTCTTGAGCCTGAAATAAATTCAATATTATTTTCCAAATATTCCAGTTCAAAGACTGAGCTGGTCACACTTTGTGTGCCGGTAAACACATTATTTGAGATTCCCGGCTTCGGGCTGGATAATCTGGCAAAGTCAGTCGAATATGGCGGAATGGACCTGATGAAACTGACCATTAAAAATAACATCGGGATGGATGTCAATAATTTCATACTTATGGATGTAGTAAATATTGTAAATAAGCTTGAGGGCATAAAATTAAATCTTGATAAGCCGCTGGCTATTGATTCAGGCGGTTCAAAAATTGAGCTTAAGGAAGGAGACAATATCCTGAATGGCGAGACCGCCCTTGCATTTATGCGTTATTTCAGCGGCAGGACGGCGGATGTGGGACTTTCAGACATCGATAACCAGAAACTCATTACAGATGCCATTATGAAAAAGATCTTCGGAAGCAAGGAGGGTGACCTTGCAAAAAACCTTTCAAGGATAAACGACTACATGGATACGGATCTTAATCTTGAGGAGCTTTCAGAATTCATTTCGACGGTATCAGGGCTAAGTGAAGATACAAATAAGGCTTATGTGCTTGACGGCAGATTCGAGCCGCTTGACGGGGGCGCAATAGTATTTGTTCCTGATATCACGAGGGTGCTGGATATCTTCAAGCAGGAAAATATAACCGAGACTCCGGAATCAGTTGAGGACCTGGGCCAGATGGTTACAATATCGGTCCTTAACGGTGTGGGCACGAAAGGAATAGCAGGCAATACGGCTGACTTTTTAAAAACGATGAAGTTTTCAGACGGGACACTTAAATATAATCTTGAAAAAACAGGTGATGCAGACAATTACGAATATGATAAAACAAAAATCATATTGCGCGCCCAGGATGAACCGATTACAAAAGCTGCAGAAAACATAAGGTCCCTGCTGCTTGTTGGTGAAGTTGTGGACCAGACTTCCGGTGACCAGACTGAAGATATTATCATAATAATAGGCAAGGATTTTGATTATAACGCTGCTGTTTCTGCTTTTGAACAGGGTGGCCAGGCCGCCGGGGAAACTGCACAGGAAACAGAGACCACACAGGCACAGGCAGCACAGGTATATGACCTTAATATTCTTAATGGCGAGGGTACGCAGGGAATTGCCCTTACAGTAAAGAAGATACTTGAAGATAACCTGAATAAGGATAAAGTCACAATAAATGTAAAAGAAACAAAAAATGCTGATAACTTCGGGTACACGGCTACAAAGATAATAATAAATTCAGGCAAGGAAGGCGCTTCGGGGATGGCGGACAAAATAAAAGGCATATTGGGTACAGGGGAAGTCTCAGAATCTTCAAGCAATCCTGATAATGTGGATATAACAGTAATTATAGGGAGTGATTATACAAAATAGCAGGTAAAAAAATAAAAAACAGCGAAAAATTGAAAGCAATAGAATCAGTGGCAGACCAGCAGGCAAGCGAAGGTCCAAGTATCGCAAATGATGCAAAAACCGCAGAGGTCGAAACTGCAAAAAAACGGCAATTGAAAAAACCGGGGTTTAAAGACTCATCTGAAGCCGCAAAGTTTGCAGCAAGGATAGCAGATGAAAAAAAGGCGCAATACATTAAGATACTTGATGTGGGGCCAAGGCTGGTTATCACTGATTATTTTGTAATAATAGGGGCGGCTAACACAAGGCTTACTTCCAGGATAGCTGAAGATATAGAGACCGGAATGAAAAAAAACGGCCTTTATCCTATTCATACTGAAGGCAAAAACGAAGGCAACTGGATACTTCTTGATTATGATGATTTTGTGATCCACATTTTCACTGAAGAATACAGGCTTTATTATGACCTTGAAAGGCTCTGGAGGGATTCAAAGATAATAAGGATAAAAGCCGGCTCCAGGCAGGATGAAAAAAAAGATACGGACATAGAAATAGTAGAGGACAACTAGAAGGATAAGTGTTTTTAAGATTGAGCGGTAATGACTTATATGAACCCCAGGAAATAGAAAACAAATGGCTTAAGGCATGGCAGGAAGAGAAAATATATTCCCTTAAATCACCTCAAAGCAGTAAAAAATATTATGTGCTTGAAATGTTTCCTTATCCATCCGGAGAGCCCCACATGGGGCACGCAAGGAACTATACAATAGGTGACGTACTTGCACGCGTAATTGCACGCAAGGGCTATGATGTTTTGCATCCCATAGGTTATGACGCTTTTGGCCTGCCTGCTGAAAATGCAGCAATTAAAAGCGGCATTCATCCAAAGGACAGCACCCTTGCAAATATCGATAAAATGCGCAGGGCGCTTAAAAGGATGGCGATAACTTATGATTTTGAAGACGAAATTATAACAAGTGACCCCTCTTATTATAAATGGACACAATGGCTGTTTTTGCAGTTCTTTAAAATGGGGCTCGCAGAAAAGAAGGAAGCCGGTGTCAACTGGTGCGACAGCTGCCAGACGGTGCTTGCAAATGAACAGGTAATTTCCGGCAGGTGCGAGAGATGCGACAGCACGGTCCGTAAAAGAGTTCTTTCACAATGGTTCTTAAAGATAACAGATTATGCCCAGAGGCTGCTTGATGATATGGAGCTATTAAAAAACGGCTGGCCGGAAAGAGTGCTTACCATACAGCAGAACTGGATAGGCCGGAGCGAAGGTGCAAGGGTTGATTTTATTCTTGAAGATGAAAAAAAGACTGTCATACCTGTTTTTACAACAAGGCCCGATACGCTGTATGGAGTCACTTTTTTTATCCTGGCTGCAGAGCATCCGCTGGTCAATATTATAGTTAAAGATGAAAAAGTAAAAAAAGAAGTTGAGAAGATAAAAGAGCTCATTGCCTCACAGACAGACATAGAAAGAGGCTCTGCTGAAACAGAAAAAATCGGCTGTTTTACAGGAAGATATGTAATAAATCCTGTAAACGGTGAAAGGGTCCCGGTATGGATTGCAAATTATGTGCTTCTTGAATACGGCACCGGGGCAATAATGGCTGTGCCTGCCCATGACATGAGGGATTTTGATTTTGCTTCAAAATATAAAATTGAAATCAGGGAAGTCATATCACCCGATGGAAGTGCCCATGGGGCCCTTCCAGAAGCATTTACCGGTGAAGGCATAATGATAAATTCCGGACCATTTTCGCAAAAAAATTCTGCTTCAGGGAAAAAGGAAATCACTGAATTCCTTGAAGAAAGAAAAATAGGCAGGTTTGAAGTCAATTATAAATTAAAGGACTGGCTGATTTCCAGGCAAAGATACTGGGGCGCCCCCATACCTGTAGTTTATTGTGAAAAATGCGGCACCGTTGCAGTTCCAGAGAAACAGTTGCCCGTGCTGCTGCCTTATGATGTTGATTTTAAGCCCACGGGCCTTTCTCCGCTTTCATATAAGAAAGATTTTGTAAACACGGATTGCCCTTCCTGCGGCGGGCCGGCAAAAAGGGAAACTGATACAATGGATACTTTTGTCTGTTCATCATGGTATTTCCTCAGGTACTGCAGCCCGCACCTGGATAATGTTGCATTTGACAGGGAAAAAACGGATAAGTGGATGCCTGTCGACCAGTATATTGGCGGTATAGAGCATGCCACAATGCATCTTATTTATTCCAGGTTTTTTATGAAGGTGCTTTATGATGCAGGGCTGGTATCGGCCAGGGAACCTTTTACGAAATATTACCCCCATGGCGTTGTCACTCTGGGAGGGCAGAAAATGTCCAAATCCAAAGGCAATATTGTCAATCCTTCTGAGATTTATAATAAATACGGTTCAGACACATTGAGGCTCTATATACTTTTTATCGGGCCGGCTGATTCAATTGTAGACTGGAACGACAAAGGCGTAGAGGGTTCATACAGGTTTTTAAAAAGGGTCTGGAAACTGGCTTCTGATAATATCATGTTTTTAAAAAACCATGCGCCATCAGGACTGGCATATGTCAACAGTAATTCTGCACTTAAGGATCTGTATGACAATACAAAGCTTGGTGACAGGGAAAAAGAAATATATAAAAAGCTTCACCAGACAATAAAAAAAGTGTCAGGCGATATTCTTGAAAGGTTTAATTTTAATACAGCAATAAGTGCCATAATGGAACTTGTCAATATGATGTCCAAATATAATGATGAAATCCAGGCCCCAAAACGGAACTCATCTGCAGTATTTGAATCAACCGCAAAACTGCTTATTCTTCTTTCCCCTGTTGCGCCATTTATAACAGAAGAACTCTGGCACAAATTGGGGCAGGATGGCAGCATACACAGGACAGAATGGCCCGACTATGACGAAGAGGTTTCCAGGGAAGAGATGGCCACCGTGATATTTCAGGTCAATGGAAGACTCAGGGATAAAATTGAGGTGGCCCTTGATACATCGGGTGCAGAACTTGAGAAGCTTGCGCTATCTTCTGAAAAGGTAAAAAAATATACAGATGGCTGCCAGGTATTAAAAGTCATCACTGTGCCGGGCAAGCTTGTAAACATAGTAATCAGGCAATAGCAATTATATAAAGAACACACCCGCAATATTTATTTCTGCCTGCTGTATTCCTGCAGCATCGTGATTGTGTATTTACAGAATGCCGGAAGGTCAGACGGCACCCTTGAAGTTATAAGGTTATCGTCAACGACTACTTCCCTGTCAATATATTTGCCTCCGGCATTTTCCATATCTGTTGCTATTGATTTGTAACTTGTGACATTTCTGTTTTTAATAATATCTGCTTCGACAAGCATAGAGCCCCCATGGCAGATGGAAGCGATTATTTTGCAGGAATTATTTGCCTTTCGGACTATTTCTACCATATTCTTATCCATCCTCATCCTGTCAGGGGCATAACCGCCTGGTATTATAACTGCACCAACACTTTCAAGCTTGCCCTCAAGTACCTCTTTGGAGCTGAGGTCTGCAGTAAGCGGAATGCCAAACTTTCCTGTGTATTGCCTGCCTTTTTGAGGCGCCACTGTTTTTACATCATAACCTGCTTCAATGAATCTGTAATAAGGATAAATCGCCTCTTCATCCCTGAAACCATCTTCAAGCAGTATTAATACTATTGTGCCCATTAAACACCTCCATATACCAGTGTTATAAATATTTATTTTATTAAAAAATAATGTATAGACAATTTTTTTGCTTAAATTATAAAATCCCGCTATTTAGCTTTGCATTAAAATATTTTGACAAAGGTTCTGCAGGATATTATAATATATATTAGCACAAATATATAAATGCATAATTAAATTTTATTCCTCAGCTTATGCTTTTATTTTACCATAAGTATAGTGTTATGTTTTAAAAGTTTATGGAAATAACAGGTGTCAAACAGAAAATATCAAAAGCTGCACTGCTTCTTGGCAATTTGAATCAAAGCAGGGGCAGGTATATTTATATTATACTGTTTTTTATTACCCTTGTTGCAGCATCTGCAGTATTGGCCACATATTTTTACCAGAAGAGTGAAATAACAAAAAAAGAAAACATATTGAAAAGTTATTTTGACCAGAAAGGTGATTTTAGTCTGAATTTACCCGGTAGCGTTGGAACAAGCCAGGAAGTTTTGCAAAATAGTAACAATTATCTGGAACAAGGCCCGATTTCAACAGAAAAGGATATTCTTATAAAAGTTTATATATGCGGTTGTGTAAAGCAGCCCGGGGTTTACGAGATGTCACAGGGTTCAAGGATTGTCGATCTTGCGGGTTTATGCGGAGGTTTTACAGAAGATGCTTGCACAGAAGCGGTCAATCTTGCTGCAATATTAAGCGATGAAGAGAAAATATATATACCTTCCAAAACTGAAATCAGCAAGCAGGGAATAAACCTGCTGGAGAGCATATCTTCAGGGGGAAATTCCAATGGCAAAGGAGGGCAGGCTGATGTTTCCCAGGGCCAAAAAGTAAATGTTAATTCTGCAAGTGCAGAAGAGTTAATGGTCCTGCCCGGCATTGGGGAACAGATAGCAAAAAATATTATTGATTACAGGAACCAGTATGGCGCCTTCAATACAAAAGAGGACCTTAAAAATGTAAAAGGGATTGGCGAGAAAAAATTTGAGCAGATAAAAGAGCTGGTATCGATTTGATACTGAGTTATTATCACCTGGTATGGGCGGCAGGGCTTTCAGGCGGCTTGATGCTTTGCAGAATAAATGAAGTATACCACTGGTTTTGCTCATGGGGATATAAACTTTTAACTGCGGCAGTAATTGCTTTTTTATTATCCGCACTAATTTTTTTATTCTGTGCCGGCAGTTGCAGCTATAATAAAGGCAGGTCCTCCATGAAGCTTAAAGGAAACGGGTATAAAGAAGAGAAACCACTGCCTTTATTGCTGTATTTGTATGGCATAATATTTATAATACTGGGGATGTTCTGCGGGGCAAGGCTCCAGGACTGCAATTTGGAAAAGCCCGATAAAAAGCTTC
>CAZGTW010000011.1:0-7573 GCA_964528815.1 uncultured Actinomycetota bacterium
GTCCTTTCAAATTTTGCTTTTGCTGCCATTTTATATTTCCTTTCTTTAGGATTATTGCTTTATTTTTTAAATGTTTTTTATTTTTACTAAACCCTGATTTTTTAATTCCTTATCAGACAGCTATGCTGCCTTTTACTCTTCTTAATATTTCATTTCCAACATTATCAGGGACAGGCTCATATTTCTTGAACTGCATTGTAAATGTCGCCCTGCCCTGTGTCTTTGACCTTAAATCAGTTGCATATCCAAACATGGAAGCAAGAGGTACGTCTGCTTTTACAGTGCGCAAATTATTGCGCAGCAGAACAGACATTATTTTACCCCTCTTCGCATTAAGGTCGCCTATGACCTCACCCATAAATTCATCCGGGACCACAACTTCCACTTCCATTATGGGCTCCAGAAGAATCGGTGCGCCTTTAATAGTTGCTTCCCTGAGCGCTCTTCCGCCTGCAATCCTGAAAGCAAGGTCAGATGAGTCCACTTCATGGTAAGAACCGTCAAGAAGAACAGCTTTTATATCAACTACAGGATACCCCGCAAGTTCCCCGCTTTGCATTGCATCGATAATTCCCATCTCTATGGGCTTGATGTATTCTCTGGGGATTACGCCACCCTTAGTTTTGTCTTCAAATTCAAAGCCTTTGCCTGCTTCATTAGGATAAAAATGAAGCACTGCATGGCCGTACTGGCCCTTTCCACCGCTCTGCCTTATATATTTGCCTTCAACTTCCACATCTCTTGTTATGGTCTCCCTGTAAGAAACCTGTATCTTGCCTATATTGGCATCTACCTTGAATTCCCTCAGCAGCCTGTCGACTATTATTTCCAGGTGAAGTTCACCCATGCCGGAAATCACTGTCTGGCCCGTTTCGCTGTCGGTGCCTATTTTAAAAGTCGGGTCTTCTTCTGCTATTTTATTTAGAGCCAGCGATAATTTATCCTGGTCCGCTTTTGTCTTCGGTTCAATGGCTATTGATATAACGGGCTCAGGAAAACTTATTGATTCATACTTGATAGGTTTTGAAGGGGTACAGATTGTGTCACCGGTCTTTATATTTTTGAGCCCGACTACAGCAACGATGTCACCGCTGTAAGCTTCTTCTACTTCTACACGGTTATTTGCGTGCATTTCGAGGATCTTGGATATTCTTTCCTTGTTATCGGTGGTGGTATTTAGCACCTGTGTGCCGACTTTGAGGGTTCCGGAATATATCCTTAAATAGCTTAGTTTGCCGACAAAAGGGTCCGTCATTATCTTGAATATCAGCCCTGAAAAACTTTCATCGTCACTTACCTTTCGGGTTTCTTCCTTCCCGTTAAAAGGATGCATGCCTTTTTGCGCCGTGACATCAAGCGGTGAGGGGAGATAATTTATTACTGCATCAAGTAAAAACTGCACACCTTTGTTTTTGAATGATGCCCCGCAAAGCACAGGAACAGCATTTACCTCAAGTGTGATTTTCCTTATTGCTGCAACAAGCTCTTCTTCTGTTATTTCAATGTTCTCTATATATTTGCCAAGTATCTCATCATTATAGTTTGCAATATTTTCAATAAGTTCCTGCCTGTATTTATTGGCACTTGCCACAAGGTCCGCGGGTATGTCTTCTACCATATACTGGAGTCCCATTACGTCTTTATAAATTATAGCTTTCATAGTGACAAGGTCTATAATCCCTGAAAATTTGTCTTCTTTTCCTATTGGTATCTGTACAGGCAGCGGGTTGACATTGAACTTGCTCTTCATCATTTCAACAACATAAAAAAAGTCCGCGCCATTACGGTCCATCTTGTTTACAAATGCAATCCTGGGGATATTATATTTTGTGGCCTGGCGCCATACGGTCTCGGATTGCGGCTCAACACCCCCCACTGCACAGAAAAGTGCAATAAGGCCGTCAAGTACTCTCATGGATCTCTCCACTTCTACTGTGAAATCCACATGGCCGGGAGTATCTATTATATTTATCCTGTGGTCCTTCCAGTAACATGCAGTGGCGGCAGAAGTTATAGTTATGCCCCTTTCCTGTTCCTGTATCATCCAGTCCATTACAGCAGCGCCATCGTCGACCTCACCTATCTTGTATGTCTTGCCTGTATAATACAGGATACGTTCGGTCGTCGTGGTCTTTCCTGCATCGATATGTGCAGCAATCCCTATATTCCTTGTTTTTTCCAGTGCTACTTCCCTGGCCATAAAAATTACCTTTTTGCCCTTTAAATCCAATAAAAAAAGGCAAAACTACACCTTTACAATAAAATGTTTTACAAAAAATTAATTATTTTATAGCTGCAATAATTAAAATAGCTTTTTTGGGCTTTTTTCTGCAGCTATTACCATCTGTAATGAGCAAAAGCCTTATTGGCTTCTGCCATTTTGTGTAAGTCTTCTCTCTTTTTTACGCTATTGCCTGTATTGCTTGCGCCGTCAAGTATTTCATTTGCAAGCCTTTCAGCCATGGTTTTTTCACGCCTTTTTCTGGCAAAACCTATTATCCATCTTAGAGCTAGAGTGTTTGCTCTGTCAGGAGTGACTTCTACCGGAACCTGGTAATTTGCGCCGCCGACCCTTCTTGATTTGACTTCAAGGACGGGCCGTACATTATCCAGGCACTTATCCAGAATATCAATAGGATTTTCCCTGGTCTTGTCTCCAAGAATTTCCAGGCTTCCATATATTATTCTTTCTGCAGTGCTTTTTTTACCTCTCCAGAGTATCTTGTTTATAAGCTGTGTAACTACATCATTCTTATAAACAGGATCTGGTTCATTTTTTCTTCTGGACGGATTGCCTCTTCTTGCCATTCATAACTCCTTAGCAATTTAAAAACTGATCAACATTATTTGGGCCTTTTCGCTCCATACCTGGACCTTGCAGATTTCCTGCTTTCGACTCCGCCGGTATCAAGAGTGCCCCTGACAACTTTATACCTTACACCAGGCAGGTCCTTTACCCTGCCGCCCCTGACAAGAACTATGGAGTGCTCCTGCAGGTTATGCCCGATGCCGGGGATGTAGGCAGTTACTTCAGTACCATGGGTGAGCCTTACTCTTGCAACCTTACGCAGCGCCGAGTTAGGTTTCTTTGGTGTAGTAGTATATACTCTTACACACACTCCCCTTTTTAAAGGATTCTCCTGCAGCGCAGGTGTTTTTTTCTTCTTCGTTATTGTGCGTCTTCCTTTTCTTACCAGCTGATTTATCGTAGGCATAAACGACCTTACCTTCTACCTTCCAATTAAAATAAATTAAATTAATAACTAAAATTGATTCTTAACAATCAAGCTTAAATTTGCAGCCTCTATTAAGACACGAACAAAAAGATTACCATTAGCAAGTTAAAATGTCAAATAAAAAAATACTAAAAAATATTAAATATTTAACTCCAGATCCTGCTTTTCGTCATCCTGTGTCTCGCTGAAAATCTCTATTTCCTCAGTCTGCTCTTCCTGGTATCCGGGGTAGGAAAGTTCTATATCCCTGTATCTTCTCATACCGGTCCCTGCAGGAATGGATTTTCCGATTATGACATTCTCTTTAAGTCCTATCAGGCCGTCGACCTTATTTTCAAGTGAAGCATCAGTAAGCACTTTTGTTGTTTCCTGGAAAGATGCTGCAGCAAGGAAACTGTCTGTTGCAAGTGATGCTTTGGTAATACCCATAAGGTTCTGTTTTGCGGTTGCCGGTTCTTTGCCGCTTGCAGTAAGCTTTTTGTTTTCCTTTTCAAAAATAAGCCTGTCTACAAGCTGGCCGGGCAGAAACTGGCTGTCGCCTGAATCAATGATTGTGACTTTTTTAAGCATCTGCCTGACTATTATCTCAATGTGCTTGTCATTAATGTCAACACCCTGAGACTTGTAAACATCCTGTACCTGCTTGACAAGGTACTGCTCGCAGGCCTTCATGCCATTTATCTTCAAAATATCATGCGGATTTCTTACACCTTCAGTTAGCTGGTCGCCAGTGCTGACCATGGTTCCATTGTCGACCCTGATTTTTATCCTTGTAGGAATCGGGTATGTTTTTTCCATGCCGGTCTCATCGTTCTTTATTGTAATGTTTCTTACCTTGGGATCAACGTCTTCAATAATAGTACGGCCGCTCATCTCTGAGATAATTGCATGCTCCTTTGGCCTTCTTGCTTCAAAAAGCTCTACTACTCTTGGAAGACCGCTGGTAATATCGATGCCTTCAAAAGTCTTCTCATGCTTGTGTACATGGGTCTTTCTTTTTGCAGTAAAGATTATTTTTGCAAATACCTGTCCTTCTTCAACAACAGTGCACTTGTTTACCTGGAGGACCTCGCCTTTAGGGAATATGACATCAACAATACCGCCGTTTTCCATTTTCACCTGGAAAGTAAGCCTCCCGTTTATGTGCTCTATATTAACTTCGATGGTCTCGTCGGTTTCTTTTTCAGTAAAGTCATCTTTCCTGAGGCCAAGCTGGTCAAGAAGCTCTTTCTTCAAGAGGATTTTTCCTGCCACAGGTGATTTTACCGACCTCTGTATAACTGTAGATGCAATACCGCCTGTATGGAAGGTACGCATTGTAAGCTGGGTGCCGGGCTCACCGATTGACTGTGCGGCAATTATGCCTACTGATTCGCCGATTGCAATAAGTTTTCCTGTTGCAAGGTCCCTTCCATAACACTGCTGGCAAACGCCAAACTCTGACTCACATGTAAGAGGGGAACGCACCTTGATGTTTTCAATATTAGCATGGATAAGGGTCTGTATCTCTTTTTCGGTTACTTCGTCACCGGCATTTAACAGCACTTTACGCGTTTTTGTATTTATTACATTTTCTGCGCATGTCCTTCCGATAAGGTTAAAGTTAGGCTCGCCTTCAAGGGTTAAAACATAAAGGTAAATGCCCTCTTCTGTCCCGCAATCAGGTATCCTTACAATTGTATCCTGGGATACATCGACAAGCCTTCTTGTCAGATAACCTGAGTCTGCGGTACGCAGCGCTGTATCTGCAAGACCCTGGCGTGCGCCGTGTGTGGATATAAAGTATTCAAGTACAGTCAGCCCTTCACGGAAATTTGATTTGATTGGCCTGTCCATGATATCACCACGCGCATTTGCCACAAGGCCCCTCATTCCGGCAAGCTGGCGCAGCTGTTTTATATTTCCTCTTGCACCTGAAGTCGCCATCATGTAAACGGAGTTGAATTTGTCAAAGTTTTTCTCCATTGCATCTGCAACATCCTCAGAAGCCTGGGACCAGACCTGTATTACTCTCTGGTGCTTTTCTGTCTCATTCATAAAACCATCCCTGAAATAACTTTCTATTTCATCGATTTTTCTCTCCGCTTTTTCAAGGATCTCTTTTTTCTTTTCAGGAACCTCTATATCTTCTATTCCGACTGTAAGGCCGGATTCTGTAGCATATTTGAATCCTGTCTCCTTTATATTGTCAAGGATTGAAGAAACATGTGATGTCGGATATTTGTTTATACAGTCAGATATAATGGAAATAAGGGTCTTTTTATTAATCTCTTTGTTTACAAACCCATAACCCTCAGGCAGCGTCTGGTTGAATATTATCCTTCCAACTGTTGTTGTCACAACCTTTTTATTTATCCTGACCTTTATCATATTATGAAGTGTTATAAGGCTATAATCATAATCTATAAGCGCCTCATCCGGGCTTTGGTAATACCTCTCCCGCGGTTTGCTTGTGTCTCTATCACTTGTAAGGTAGTAAAGGCCCAGGATCATGTCCTGTGAAGGTATTGTAACAGGCTGGCCGCTTGCAGGTGAAAGTATATTGTTTGATGAAAGCATAAGCACAAGTGCCTCTGCCTTTGCCTCATTGGAAAGAGGAACATGCACAGCCATCTGGTCACCGTCAAAATCCGCATTAAATGGCGGGCAGACAAGCGGATGTATCTGTATGGCTTTTCCTTCAACAAGTATCGGAAGGAATGCCTGGATACCCAGCCTGTGAAGAGTAGGTGCGCGGTTGAGCATGACCGGATGGTTCTTAATTACTTCTTCAAGAACGTCCCAGACTTCATCGCTTCCGCGGTCCACCATTGTTTTTGCGCTCTTTATATTCTGTGAAAAACCCTGCTCTACAAGTTCTTTCATTACAAAAGGCTTAAATAATTCAAGTGCGATTGTCTTGGGCAAGCCGCACTGGTAAAGCTTGAGTTTAGGATTTACAACAATTACTGAACGGCCGGAGTAATCGACACGTTTGCCAAGCAGGTTCTGCCTGAAACGGCCCTGTTTTCCTTTCAGCATATCAGAAAGCGATTTAAGGGGCCTGTTGCCTGCGCCAAGTACTGCTCTTCCCCGCCTGCCATTATCAAAGAGTGAATCAACTGCTTCCTGGAGCATCCTTTTTTCATTGTTTATTATTATCTCAGGTGCATTAAGCTCAAGAAGTTTTTTTAACCTGTTATTACGGTTAATGACTCTCCTGTAAAGGTCATTTAAATCTGAAGTTGCAAATCTTCCGCCGTCGAGCTGCACCATCGGGCGAAGATCCGGGGGTATTACAGGCAGTACCTCGACAATCATAAACTCGGGCTTATTTGTGGAGCCCTGGAAAACTGAAAGTATTTTCAGCCTTTTTATTGCCCTGCTTCTTTTCTGCCCTTTGGAGTCTTTGATTGTTTCTTTTAATTCTTCGACTTCCCTGTCAACGTCTATATTCTTTAAAAGCTCTTTTACTGCTTCGGCACCCATGCCGCCATTAAAGTAATCTTTATAGACTTCTTTCATTTTCTTGAAAAGGGATTCATCAGAAACCAGCATTTTTTCTTCAAGGTTTAAGAAGAATGTATGGGCCCTTTTTATAAGGTCGACTTCTTCCTGGAATATCTCCTTTTCCTCAACAATGAGTTTTTCTGCTTCTTTAATTATCTTTGCTACCTTGGCTTCCAGGTCCTTTTCAGAATTGATTTCCTCGTCTTCTATGGCTTCTATTTCTTTTAAGTCATCGCCGTCTTTATAGCGCCTGAGTAAATCTTCCTTGTTTTCAGTGATATCTGTAAGCCTTGCTTCATGAAGTTCACCAGCTCTTTGGACTGCTTCCTCTGTCAGTTTCTTTATCTTTTCCTTGTCATTTTTTATGGCTTCCCTGTTGACAGTGGTTATTATATATGAGTCAAAATAAAGGACCTTTTCAAGGTCGCGCGGACTTATGTCAAGCACATACCCCATCCTTGAAGGTACGCCCTTAAAAAACCATATATGTGAGACCGGAGCAGCAAGGCTTATATGGCCCATTCTTTCTCTTCGGACATTTGAACGGGTGACTTCAACCCCGCATCTTTCACATATGATGCCTTTAAACCTTACCCTTTTATACTTGCCGCAATAACACTCCCAGTCCTTTGTGGGGCCGAATATCCTTTCACAGAACAAGCCGTCTTTTTCAGGCTTAAGTGTCCTGTAGTTTATGGTTTCGGGTTTTTTTACCTCGCCGTTTGACCAGGATTTGATTTTCTCAGGTGATGCAAGGCCTATTCTTATTGCATCAAAATTATTTACATCTATATTAATTACCATTTATAAAACCTCCGGATATATATAAAATTTTAAAGATCTTCCTT
>CAZGTW010000011.1:7673-23107 GCA_964528815.1 uncultured Actinomycetota bacterium
TTAATTACCATTTATAAAACCTCCGGATATATATAAAATTTTAAAGATCTTCCTTAATATCGATATCTCCCTTGAATATGTTTTCGTCTTCAAGGTTTGGCTCACCGGCATAATAATCCTCTTCTTCCTCTTCTTCATCGGCCTGTTCTTCCTCCTCAAAGAGCCCGACAGCATCCTGCCCTATCAGGTCTATGCCAAGTTCCTCAACTGTGCGCATCAATTCATCCTGATCGGTATCGACCTTGACTTCCTTTCCTTCCTCGGAAAGGACCTCAACATCAAGGCCAAGGCTCTGCATTTCTTTTACAAGCACTTTGAAAGATTCAGGGATACCGGGTTTGTCTATATTTTCACCTTTTACTATCGACTCATAAGTCTTGACCCTTCCGACTACATCATCGGATTTTATGGTAAGCATCTCCTGGAGTATATATGCGGCTCCGTAAGCTTCGAGCGCCCATACCTCCATTTCACCAAACCTCTGGCCGCCAAACTGTGCCTTTCCGCCAAGCGGCTGCTGAGTTACAAGTGAATATGGCCCGGTGGATCTTGCATGTATCTTGTCATCGACAAGATGCAAAAGTTTCATAACATAAATATAACCAACTGTTATATTGTCTGATATCTTCGTGCCGCTTAATCCGTCAAAAAGAGCAGTTTTGCCATTTTCAGGAAGCTTTGCTTTTTTGAGAAGTTCGATTATCCCTTTTTCTGAAGCACCGTCAAATATCGGGCACGCACAATGTATGGAACCATCAAGGTTTGCAACAGCGTCTTTTGTTTCCCAGCCGGATTTGGCTGCCCATCCAAGATGTGTCTCAAGTACCTGGCCCACATTCATTCGGGAAGGAACGCCAAGAGGGTTAAAAATAATATCTATCGGGGTGCCGTCAGACATATATGGCATATCTTCTTCAGGTAATATGACTGAAATTATACCCTTGTTTCCGTGCCTTCCTGCCAGCTTATCCCCGACCGAAATTTTCCTCTTTTTTGCTATAAATACTCTTACCAGTTCATTTACACCAGGCGGGAGGTCGCTTCCTTCCTTTCTTGAGAAGAGCTGCACATCTATTACTATTCCTTCTTCGCCATGCGGGACCTTAAGGGAGCTGTCCCTGACTTCCCTTGCCTTTTCACCGAAAATAGCCCTGAGCAGTTTTTCCTCCGCTGTAAGTTCGGTCTCACCCTTTGGTGTTATTTTACCAACAAGGACATCGCCAGGTTTTACATATGCGCCTATCCTTATTATTCCTCTTTCATCCAGGTTCTTAAGCATTTCCTCGCCTACATTAGGGATATCCCTGGTAATCTCTTCAGGTCCGAGTTTTGTCTGCCTTGCCTCTACTTCCTGTTTTGAAATATGTATTGAGGACAGCACATCTTCCTTTACGAGCCTTTCGGAAAGGATTATGGCGTCTTCATAGTTATATCCTTCCCATGGCATGAATGCCACAAGCACATTACGGCCAAGAGCAAGTTCCCCGGCTTCAGTTGAAGGGCCGTCAGCTATTATTTCGCCTTTCTTTAATTTCTGTCCTTCATCAACAAGTGGCCTCTGGTTTATACAGGTTCCCTGATTTGACCTTTTGAATTTGTAAAGATTATATTTCTTTACCTTATTTGAATTATTGTATTTTACTTCTACGCTGTCTGCAGATACCCGGGTGACTGTGCCCTCGTCTTCAGCAAGTATTATATGTCCGCTGTCACGGGCTATTTTTTTCTCCATTCCGGTCCCAACAAGAGGTGCCTCAGGAAATATAAGCGGTACCGCCTGCCTCTGCATGTTTGAGCCCATCAGCGCCCTGTTTGCATCATCGTGCTCGAGGAACGGTATAAGTGAAGTTGCTGCAGAGAATAGCTGCTTTGGCGAGACATCCATATAATCTATCATGTTTGGTTCCGCTGTAATCACTTCGCCGCCGGCAGTGCAGAGAAGCTTTTTCTCCAGAAAATTCCCGTTTTTATCAATATTGCCAGTTGCCTGGGCAATAACATAATTTTCTTCCCTGTCTGCTGAAAGATATTCGACTTCATTTGTGACCCGTCCGTTCTTTACTTTAATATATGGGGTCTCTATAAAACCGTAATCATTAAGCTTTGCATAAGTCGCCAGCGAACCGATAAGGCCGATGTTTGGGCCTTCAGGGGTTTCTATCGGGCACATCCTGCCATAGTGTGAAGAGTGGACATCCCTGACTTCAAAACCTGCCCTTTCCCTTGAAAGTCCGCCGGGGCCCAGGGCTGACAATCTTCTTTTATGCGTGATCTCAGCAAGGGGATTTGTCTGGTCCAGGAATTGTGAAAGCTGGCCGCTTCCAAAGAATTCTTTAAGCGATGCCACAAGCGGCCTTATATTAATAAGAGTCTTGGGTGTAATGGTCTCTGAGTCCTGGGTGGTCATCCTTTCCTTGACTACCCTCTCAAGCCTTGCAAGCCCGATCCGGACCTGGTTCTGTATTAACTCACCGATATTTTTTATCCTTCTGTTGCCAAAATGGTCTATGTCATCAATCTCTCCTATATTGTTCATGAGCTGGGTAAGGTATTTGACTATAAGGAAAATATCTTTTGCATTAAGGATCATCTGGTTTGAGGCATCGATGCTCATTTTTTTATTAATCTCATTCAGCTTTGCTGAGACACTGTCATCTATTTCTTCCTCGAGCTTCTGGTTCAATTTATACCGTCCGACTTTACCCAGGTCATATCTTTTTGGGTCAAAGAAAAGCGCGTGTATCAGGTTTCTTGCGCTGTCAATTGTCGGGGGCTCGCCGGGGCGCAGTTTTTTGTATATTTCTATTAATGCTTCCTCTTCAGTTTCGGTAACATCTTTTTCGAGAGTGTTCTTTATGCAGCTGATCTTGTCATTGGGCCCGAAAATGGAAAGCATATTTTCATTATTTCCGAAACCGATTGATTTTAAGAAAATGGTAAGTAAAAATTTCCTTCGCCTGTCAATCCTTACGTAGGCTATGTTCTTTTTATCAGTTTCGAGTTCTATCCAGGAGCCCCTGGTGGGGATGACTTTACATAGGTAAATATCTTTCTCGGTCTTTTTATCAATGTCTGAATCATAGTATACTCCGGGTGAACGGACAAGCTGTGAAACCACAACCCTTTCCGTTCCGTTTATTATAAAGGTACCTTTGTCGGTCATTACAGGAAAATCACCCATAAAGACTTCCTGTTCCTTTTTTTCGCCTGTTTCCTTATTGATAAAAACAGCTTTGACTTTTAAAGGAGCAGAGTAGGTCATATCCTGCATCTTGCACTCATCTGCATCAGCGCTGATGTCGCCGAAACTGAAACTTTCAAATTCAAGGGACATGGTGCCCGTAAAATCTTCTATTGGCGAAATATCCTTTAATGCTTCGCCGACTCCCTCTGCCAGGAACCAGTCAAAAGACTTTTTCTGGATATCCAGAAGGTTTGGTATCTCCATAACTTTTTGGATTTTCCCGAAGTTGTACCTTTCAATCTTTTTCTTTTTTAGCATTAATAATCATTCTCCTTACAGTGAAAATAATTTCCAGTAATAATCAAGAGCATGCTGCAAAAAATCATGCAACAGCAAAAATGGAATAAAAAACAAGAAAAAATAAGCACAGTTTTTAACTGCAGGTTATTGCAGAAATCATGAATAAGACAAACTGACTTGAAGTATGTTACCAGTATTTATATAAATGTCAAGGATTTTTTGAATTTTTTTATAATTTTTAAAATTTAAATTTCAGCCTGTTTTAACTGATTTGTAACAGGTAATTTTTTATAATTTCAAATGCCGTAAATAATTCATTCGTGGATACATATTCTTCAAGCGTATGGCAATTTTTTATGTCACCAGGGCCAAAGACTACAGTCTGTATTCCGGCCTGACAGGTAAAACCGCCATCTGTCGCATATGGCAAGCCGGCCTGCTTACTCCCGGGATATATTTTTCTGCATGATTTTAATAATCTTATAAACTCTAAAGATGAAATATCTGTTTTCAGAAACGGGATATAATCGTTTACCTTATCAACGCTGGCAATAAAATCAGCTCTGCCCTTAGCTGTTTTATGAATTACATCCTTAAAACCCTTGAGCACATCATCAATTGTCTCAGATGGAAGCACTCTTCTGTCAAGCTCTATACTGCAAAAATCAGGCACTATATTAAATGCCCTGCCTCCTTTTATAACACCGATATTAAGAGTTGCTTTTCCAAGTATTTCATCTGCCAGGTTATCATATAATGGAATAAGCTCACTATTAATATTTGAGATAATATCGCTCATCATATTTATTGCATTTACCCCCAATTGCGGGGTCGAGCCATGGGCGCTTTTACCCTCAGTTCTTATTGTAAATTTAAGGCTGCCTTTATGGGCAATCCCTATATCAAGAGAGGTCGGTTCTCCTATTATGCATAAATCAATACCAGAGGTGATATCTTTATATTCTTCAATAAACTTCCTTATCCCTAGATGCCTGCTTTCCTCACTTACCGCTCCAAGAAAAAAAGCATCATAACCCCTGTCTGCAAATTTGCTGTATTCAATTAAGGCTGCAATCATTACTGCAAGCGAAGATTTTGTGTCACAAGAACCCGGCCCGTATATAAATCCATTTTTCAGTTCAGGTGCAAATCTCATGCCATCAAGAAAAACAGTGTCCAGATGACTGCAAAGAAGTATTGCCTGCTTTTTTTTATTTGAACTATATTGGGGATTACTGCTGACACTTGATATTATATTAAATCTATCCGATGCAACTTCCTGTTTTATGCAGTCTATATTATTCTTCCGGAACAGGTCATAAATAAATTGACCGATTTCATGTTCACCTGGTGAAGTATCTGAATAATCCGGGTTTGAGCTGTTTATGGAAATGAGCTCACAAAGCAATTTTTCTAAATAACTCTGCAATTTATTCCTTTCAGGATATCAATATAAATCAGGGCTTCAATCCCTGATTTCCATTTTTTTAAGCCTGTCTTCCATATATTTAAGGTGGGTATGCATTGATTTTCTTGCCTGGTCCTGATCCTTTTTAATTATGGCATCATATATCTCTTTATGCTGTGCAAGCGATTTTTTGCGGTCCTGTATATCAAGGTAATCTTTTTCATATTTTTCCAGCACAAGAAGCATCTCATTTAAGGAGTTCATTACAGCAGTAAGGATCTTGTTGTCTGCGGCTTCAAAAATACTCTGATGAAACAGGAATTCAGAGTAAATAAAATCTTTTTTATTATCCAGATTTCTTTCTGAATCATTAAGGTAACTCCTGATTTTTTCAATATGGTGTCTTTCTGCTTTTCCTGCTGCCATCTGAACCAGGCTTTCTTCAAGAACGCACCTGGCTTCAAAAAGTTCTTTTATTTTTATCGAATGTACTGCCCTGATAAACTTAAAAGGGTTTAAAAGTATATCTGCAAAGGAATCCTTTATATAAGTTTTTTTACCGGGGGCTATTTCAAGGACTCCCATTACATTCAGGGCTTTTAAAGCCTGCCTGAGTGAGGTCCTTGAAACTCCAAGTTTTTCTGCAAGCATTCTCTCCCCCGGAAGAAAATCTCCCGGTTTTAAATCCCCGCTTGCAATAAGGGTTTCTATTTTTTCTATGATCTTATCTATCAGTACAAATTTTTCCAGAGGCTGTATCTTGTCGAGATATTTCATCCTGCCCTGACTTTTATTATCCTCAATCAGTAATAATTATTTCACAATGCGTTTTTTACAATAAATTCTGCTGTCAGGCCAAAAAGCTTCATGAGCTCCCATGGCTGGCCGGACTCACCAAACCGGTCGTTTACTCCAATCATTTTAAACCGTAAATTGGAGTCTTGTCTATAATTTTCGGCAATAACTCCTGCAACTATGTTTCCGAATCCGCCTGTCTGATGTTCCTCTGCAGTTATTATATATTTTGTTTCATTAGCCGCACTTATAATAGCATCTCTGTCTATTGGCTTAACCGTATGCATATTTATGATTCTCGTTTCTTTTCCGAACTCCTCTTTCAAAATATATGCTGCTCTTAGAGCTTCGGCAAGAATAGGCCCGCAAGCTATTATTGAGATGTCCTCTCCTTCATTTTTATAATCCTTTGCAGGATAAACATCAAATGCATCGACAAATTTTTCAGCACATTTTCTGTACCTGTAAATATCCGCAACGCCAAAGTTAAAAATTGTTTCCAGCCTGGTAACTATTGGAGTTGCTTCTCTTGCAAGCCTGATTGCACAGGGTCCGTCCAATTCTTTTATAGCAAGTGTCGCTTTTTCAGCTTCCAGGCTGTCGCACGGGACAACGATTTTCATATTGGGAAGGTAATAAAGATTTGAAATATCTTCAAGCGCCTGGTGCGTTGCACCATCTGGCCCTACAGAAATGCCCCCATGCGCATCAACTATCTTGACATTATAATTGTTATAACAGACAGTTGTCCTCAGCTGGTCCCAGTTGCGCCCTGTTATAAATACCCCATAAGAACCGATAAAAGGTATCTTGCCCTCCTTTGCAAGCCCAGCTGCAACTACAGTCATATTCTGTTCAGCAATGCCCATTGAAAAAAACCTGTTTTTCCTTTCGGGATGATTTGCATAAAATGCGCTAATCTTTATCGAATCTGTTATATCTGCACCGAGTGCGACCACCCTTTCATCTTCACCGGCCTTCTCGAGCCCTGCACCAAAACCCATTCTGTTTGCAACCATTTCAACCTTCATATTATCCTGCCTGTTCCAGAAGTAATCCTTCGAAAACTTTGGCACCATTGAATCAACCTTTTCAGTAATTTTTGCCTGGTATTTTTCTACTGAGTCAAGAAATTTATTGACTTTTTCTTTTGTAAAATAGCTGCTGCCTATATCATTTAATGCAGTTTCCAGGGATTCATTTCCCGATAACCCACCTTTTGGAGGTATGCCGTGATAGCTACAGATATTTTCTGCAAAAGAAATACATCTGCCTTTTACAGTGTTTGCTATTATTACTGAGGGTTTGTCATTTATTGTTGCAGCCTTTTGCAGTTTTTCCATTATGTCCCTGATGTCATGGCCGTCACACTCAAGCACGGTCCAGCCAAAAGCTTCCCATTTTAAGGCCAACGGCTCTATTTCCATTACTTGAGAAGTGGTTCCATCTATCTGGAGATTGTTACGGTCAATAATCGCACAAATATTGTCGAGCCTGTAGTGTGATGCGGACATTGCAGCTTCCCATATACTGCCTTCATCCATCTCGCCGTCACCCATGATGCAGAATACCCTGTATCCAAGCCCTTCTAGTTTTGCCCGCAGCGCGGACCCGATGGCAATTCCCAGCCCCTGTCCCAGGGAACCGGAGCTTGTTTCAATGCCTGGCAGCTTGAACCTGTTTGGATGTCCTTCAAAACCTGATTCAAGCCTTCTTAATTTTACAGATTCATCCGGATCAAAATATCCTGCAAGCCCAAGAGCTGCATAAAGAGCAGGTGCCTTGTGGCCGACAGACCAGAAAACCCTGTCCCTGCCCTCCCATGAAGGGTTGGAAGGGTCATGGTTTATATGTGAAAAATAAAGCGCTGTTGTGATATCTATTATAGACATTGTCCCGCCGGTATGGCCGGAATTTGCAGCAGTTATTGCAATCATTGCATAGCTGCGCATTTTTTTTGCAATGTCTTCGAGTTCATCAAGAGTGTATTTTTTCGATATTGTGTTTTTGCTGGAATCCATTACAGGCATTTTTCCTCCCTTTATAACTAACAGCGATTATTAAGTGGTGGCTTAAATAAAATGGAAATAATATTTAACATTAATCGAAAATAGTATTCAATTTTTATATATATGTTTTTATATTGGATTGCCTATTTTCAGTTTTTTTCAACAGCTTTTTTTATCCTGGATAGGCCCTCTATTATTTCTTTTTCACACACAGCATAGCACAGTCGTACATATTCATCTTTTTCCCCGATGTTTCTTACGCCAAAAGATGATCTTGGAAGAACTGCAACTCCTGCCTCATGAAGCAAAAACTGCTGGAACTGTTCAGAAGAGCTAAATCCAAGATTTCTGCATGCTTGTGTGACATTAGGAAAAACATAAAATGCCCCTTTTGGCTTAAGGCATTTAATTCCTTTTATGTCGTTTAATCCATCTACTATAAGTTTGCTTCTGCTCTTAAATATATCCACCATTTTCCTGGCTTCATCCTGATTTCCGTTTATTGCCTCAATTGATGCTATCTGTGTAAATGTTGCAGTGCAGGAGACTGAATTTGTTTCAAGATTGGCAATATGCGGGGCGATTCCCTGTTAAATATTCCATATCCTGCCCGCCATCCGGTCATTGAATATGTTTTGGAAAGGCCATCAAGTATTATTGTTCGCTCTTTCATGCCAGGAATGCTTGATATGCTGTTAAAATGGCCTTCAAAAATTATCTCGCTATAAATCTCATCAGCAAGAATAATAATATCATGCTTTTTTGCTAATTCCGCAATTGCCTCAAGATCACTTTTTTCAATTATTCCGCCAGTAGGATTTTGCGGAGAATTCAATATTATCATTTTTGTTTTTGGAGTTATAAGACTCTCCAGATGTTTTACATCAAGGCTGAAAGCTTTCTCTTCTATAATTGGGATTGGCACAGCTTTTGCGCCCACAAAATTGATTATTGATTCATAAATAGGATACCCCGGATTAGGATAAATGACTTCATCGCCCGGATTTATAAGGCATAAAATGGAATAGAAAATAACAGGTTTGCCTCCAGGAGTTACTACAACTTCTTCGGGCGAGACCTCTATTTTCCTTGTCCTGGAAATATATTTTGCAATTGCTTCCCTGAGGGCAGGCAACCCTGCGGAAGGGCCGTAATGGGTATAATTCTGCTTTATGGCATTTATAGCTGCTTCTTTAATGTTTGAAGGAGTATCAAAATCAGGTTCACCGAGCCCAAAGCTTATTATATCTTTTCCCTGGCTCTTCAGTTTATTGACTTCTGCCAAAACCTTAAATGCATTTTCTGTTCCCAAATCAGCCATGCGGTCCGCTAATTGCATATTATTACACTCCTATCTTATTTTTTTGATATGGTTGAATGGCATACTGGCTATACCAGTTATATATTATAATAAGGCTGGTTTGGTTGTCAAATTATTATTATAGTATTTTTGGAATTTCACCATAAGAACTTAAAAAAACAATCACCTAAACAAAAACATACCTTTCAATTACAAATACAGAAAGCTTTTAATAAAATTAATGACTTAAGTGAGACAAAAAACAAGGATTTTAAAACTTTATGTTAAATAAATGATGCATTATATGATATTTGAAGATAACAATATATTGGACCTTAAAGGCCCAGTCTTTTTTTAGCTTCCTCTGGGTCTATTCTAAAAAAAACCTTAGGTGGAGCCCTTACAATTAAAGCATATTCCTCCACATCAAATATTGAAAAGTAGTTTCCTGAAAATACAATAAGCTTATGGATACTTGACAGATCCTCATCCCTTATTCTTCGTATTCCCCTGTTGGTAAGTTTTTTGCCAAGCTCTGTTTGAAAACATGCATTAAGCGAATACATGATAACAGTAAGTATTGTGTGTGATATTACTGCAGATTTTTTCTTCATGGGAATTTTTTCAAGATTCCATCCCTGCTTAAGTTCTCTAAAAAGACTGTTTTCAATAAGGGATCTTAAGCTGTAATTATCTACTATGTTTAGTGGAGACCCTACATCTAGGCTTGTGGCAAATATTTTCTCATAACCCGGCCCGTATTTTATTTTGTCCCAGCATGTTACCATCACAGCGTTTATTTTATTTGGGCTAAAACTTTTTTTGTATCTGTCTTTTACATGATCTTCTTTTCCATACTGGTCATAGCTTGTAAGAGATGACACTCCCAGTACTTCAAGACCCCTGTCTAAATCTTTTCCAACAGAAGCAAATGAGCTATTTCTAAAGCTTCTTGCATCAGATGCCAGTCCCATATTGGTTCTTATTCTTACAATAAAATCTATACCCATTTTGTACTTTATGTGCCACAGAGTTTTTCCGTCCATAAAGCCGTTATCAATTAAAAGAAGTGATATATTTTTTTTCCCTATATTTCTTTTAGCATGGGCAAGAAGTTGCAGTGTGTGCTTTGATTCATGATCTGCTATCTTTACTACCTTGGCTGCAACTATTATGTGAGAGTTCCTCTCCCAAATAACAATAAGCTTAAAACCGTATATGAGCTCCTCTGTTTCTACCCACTGTTTTTTAAGCTTTAAATATTTCTTCTTTTTTACCCTTTTTATGCCTGCACCGGTGCATTTGTCTGTGGTTTTAATATCAGTTGCATCAAGTATAAAGACAGAACCAGTTATAAATTTCTTGGATGCCAATACAGCTACAGTCTGGCAAAGTATTTCATTTACTTCAGATATTGTTAGCCTTTCAAGCATTTTAGCCAGTGTATTTTTGTTAATGGGAACTGACTTTCCTTTTCCTCTTTTGCAGCAGCCGTTTTGTATCTGGGTTGCAGTAAAACCTATCATGGATAGAAGTGAAACTTCCCTAAAAAGAAGATTTGGTATTTTGTTCATTGACGATATTCCAAGAAGAATCTTTACTGAATAAGTTGTAATTAGGGTAACAATGGGCAGCATTATCCTTTTGTATCCAGAGCTTTTTATATCGGTTATTTTAAAAAATTTAATGCTGTAGAGAAAGTAAAAGAACCTGTCCAAAAATCCCCAGCCGGTTCCTGTTATTGTATCAATATTTCCTTCTCTTATTGCTTTTGCAACTTTTTTGTCGTTTCTTTCATAAAATTTCCAGAATATTTTAGTCTCCATCAAATTTGCCTTTTTCTATATCGGCAATACTTACAGTATTTGCTTTTTCTATTTCATCAAAAAGAGCAAGTATTTCTTTATTTATCTTTGTTATGTCTGCACGAAGTTTTCTAAATGCCTTGTAATTATCATTTAATTTAATTGCAGCATCCCACATATGCTTTTTAATAAATACCATTTTTGTTTTACCTTCCTGTTTGTAGGTAAGGTAGTAAAAAGGACCATGGAAAGCCCCCCTGGTGCATTTGCATCCTTTCTTGTTGCATGATTTGTATTTTTTTACAACAGAGCCATAAAGTAGTTTTTTTCTGGAAAGGCTTTGCACCAGCTGCATCTCAGACTTAAAACGCTCAAGGCTTAAATCTCTTATTTTCTTTCTTATGGCAGATATATCCATTTTATCAGGGACTTATATATTTATATTACAGACCTGATTTTATTAAAAAATATATATAAAGTCAATTTTTCAAAAAGTTTTATGGATTAGGATAAAAAATTACCTGTTTTAAGCAGGTTTTTCTGATATCATTTCTTATAGTGAAATTTCAGTATAGTATTTGTTATGGGTTAACTCCTGTAACAGGCAGCATACAAATTAAATAGCGGCTTTTTACAGCCGCCATTTAATTGAATTTCTATTCGGTTTTTATTTTCAAATCCATAATAAGAACATCATTCTTGATATTAATACTAAAGAAAATGAAAAACTATTTTATCTCTACTTCTGCGCCAGCGCCTTCAAGCTGTTTCTTGATATTTTCAGCTTCTTCTTTTGAAATCTTGTCTTTTACTGTGCTTGGTGCACCGTCAACAAGGTCTTTTGCTTCTTTTAGGCCAAGTCCGGTAATTGTCCTGACTTCCTTGATTACCTGTATTTTCTGTGCGCCAGCGGATTTTAGATTTACAGTAAATTCAGTCTGCTCTTCAACTGCTGCTGCTTCGCCTCCGCCAGCTGCTGCGCCTGCTGCTGCGCCTGCTGCAGGTGCTGCAACCATTGCTGCTGCTGATACGCCAAACTTTTCTTCAAGAGCTTTTACAAGGTCTGCAACTTCAAGAATTGTCATATTCTCAATTGCATTTAAAATATCGTCCTGTGAAAGGCCCTTTTTTTCAGCTTTTGCAGGCTTTGCTGCTTTTACTTCTTCAACTTCTTTTTCTTTTTTTTCTTTTACTTCTGCCATTTGATTTCCTCCTTAAAAAAATCAAAAAATCATATTTTATTTTTTATGCGGCTTGCTCTTTTTGTTTTCTTATTGCATCAAGCACAACAACAAGATTCCTGGACACGCCGCCAAGGGCAGTGACCAGCTTTGCAACAGGATTTATCATAATGCCTAAAAGCTGGGCGATAAGAACTTCCCTTGATGGAAGGCTTGAAAGCCTTTCGATTGCTTCGGCATTTACTATCCTGTTTTCAATAATGCCGCCCTTGACCTTGAATGTCTCGAATTCCTTTGCAAATTCCCTGACGAGTTTTGCTGATGCGACAATATTTTCTCCGCTTACGATCATGCTTGTGGGCCCTGCAAAAATTGCTGAGAGATCCATTTCAGAATGGACCTGTCCCGCTGCAAGAAGCGCAAGGGTATTTTTTACTGTCTTGATATAGGCATCATTATCAGCAAGCTTGTTTCTTATCTTGAATATGCTCTCTGCGTTAAGGCCACTGTGGTCAGCAAAAATAATAGGGCTTCCGCTTTCAAACACACTCTTGATATCTTCGACTTTTTCTTTTTTTTCTTCCTTTAACAATTTCAACCCCCAAAAGTCTTTAATAAAAATAAAAACCGACCCTAAAAAAGCCTTCAGGCCGGTTAATAATACTTAATTGCTGCCGTTAAAAACGGCAAAAATATATTCAATAATTATCAACCTGGACAGGATATTAAGCCATTTTATTATTTTTATGGCACCTGGCGTCTCTGGCTTTCATTAACATCTATATTAAATTTTTCAAATAAATCTTTATGCTACCGCTTCCATCTCAGCTGGTCTGGTAACATCTATTTTTAAACCTGGCCCCATTGTAGAAGACAGGTATATTCCCTTGATATATTTGCCTTTGGCTGCAGAAGGTTTGGCTTTTGTAATAGCCTCGACCAGAGCAGAATAATTTTCAAGCAGCTTATCAATATCAAAAGAAACTCTGCCTATAGGGCTGTGAATTACTCCGTTTTTATCTGTCCTGTACTCTACACGGCCCCTCTTTGAATCATTTACTGCTTTTTCTATCTCTAAAGTGACTGTCCCGGATTTAGGGTTTGGCATCAGCTTTCGAGGTCCCAGGATTTTGCCCAGCTTGCCGACATGCTTCATCATGTCAGGTGTTGTTATGCACACATCAAAATCCAGCCAGCCGCCCGAGATTTTTTCAACAAGCTCTTCGCCGCCTACGACATCGGCACCTGCATTTTTAGCTTCTGTTGCTTTGTCGCCTGCAGCAAAAACAAGTACCCTTGGAACCTTGCCGGTTCCATGTGGAAGTACAATATTTCCACGGACAATCTGGTCAGCTTTCCTTGGGTCGACCCCAAGGTTCATGCTGATATCGACAGATTCGTCAAATTTTGCATAATGGTTTTCCTTTATCCATTTCAATGCCTGAAATGGAGAGAGGGTTTCCTGGTTATTTAAATTCTTAATTATTTCAAGATATTTTTTTCCTTTTTTCATTGCTTACTTCTCCACCTTTATTCCCATGCTTTTTGCAGTACCCTCTATTATCTTAATGGCACTTTCAACTTTCCTGGTGTTCAGATCCGGCATCTTGGTCCGGGCTATTTTTTCAACCTGCTCTTTTGAAAGCTCACCGATTTTCTGCCTGTTGGGTTCTTTGGAGCCCTTATCGATTTTAAGTTCGCTTTTAATTAGTACAGCAGCCGGCGGTGTCTTTGTAATGAAACTGAATGTCCTGTCTGCATAAACAGTGATTATTACAGGAATTATTGTGCCTGTATCTTTTGCAGTTTTTTCATTGAAAGCTTTGCAGAATTCCATTATATTCACGCCATGCTGCCCGAGCGCAGGCCCTACCGGAGGAGCAGGGTTTGCCTGCCCTGCAGTAATCTGTAATTTAACCTGTGCCAATATCTTCTTTGCCATCTGTTACCTCTGTATAAAAATCAAATTTGTTTATTATATATTCAAGTAAAAAAAATTCAACCCCGGTTTTTTTAAAAACCGGCCCTCTATATTTTGGATACCTGGTCAAAATTAAGCTCGACAGGGGTCTGCCGCCCAAAAATAGTTACCAGGACTTTTAACTTTCCCTGATCCAGGTTTATCTCATTTATTGTCCCGTCAAAATTTGCAAAGGGACCTGTTATAACTTTTATCGGCATTCCGATTTCATAATCAGTTTTAGGTTTAGGTTTTTCAGAGACTTCCCTTTTCATTATCCTTGACACTTCTTTTTCTGAAAGTGCCGTAGGCTTGTCCCCGCTGCCCACAAACCCTGTAACTCCAGGTGTGTTTCGGACAACATACCATGAATCATCGTCTAAAAACATTTTTACCAGCAGGTAACCGGGAAAAACTTTTTTTGTTGAAATCTGTTTCTTCCCGCCGGTTATTTCCATGATATCTTCTGTAGGGATGTATATATCAAATATCTTATCCCCCATGTTCATGGATTCTGTCCTGTGTTCAATGTTAGTTTTTACTTTGTTTTCATATCCTGCATAGGAATGAATAACATACCATCTGGGTCTCATTAAAAATCACCAAAATATAATTAACTTTTAGAGGCAAGGATCATATTCTTGCCAGCAGCTCCACCAGCTGAATAAATAAAAAATCGAAAAGGCCAAGAAGAACTGAAAAGAAAGCCAGTGCAATAAGCACTACCAATGTATAGGTAAGCAGGGCTTTCCTTGTAGGCCAGGTAACCCTTTTTAATTCATGTACGACATCCCTGAAGAATTTTGCTATTTTTCCAGGGAGGGCCTTGAAGAACTGCTTCCAGTCTATCTTTTTCCTCGGAGCAGCGGCAGGCGGTTTCCTGTCTTTTGCCACCCTTTCCATAACAACTTTGGGCCTGTATTTAAATGGTACCTTCTTTTTTGCCATTCTATTTTTCTCTTTTTATCCCGGTTTTATAAAAATTCCTTATTTATTATTTTTCTTCAATATTTTTTTTAATATGTTACCAGAGCATACTATACATATTTATATCCAATTTATTTTTATAACTAATTATAATGCAGCGCCTCACAGTACCATACCTTTAAGTGGCAGGGCTGGAGGGACTCGAACCCCCAACACCCGGTTTTGGAGACCGGTGCTCTACCATTAGAGCTACAGCCCTAAAACTTATCGGGTCTCCTTATGGTTGGTGTGTTTTTTGCACCACTTGCAATATTTTTTTATTTCAAGCTTGTCAGGGTCATTCTTTTTATTTTTTACAGAGCTGTAATTTCTTCTTTTACACTCCTCACAAGCAAGTATAATCATCTGTCTCAAGACAATTCTCCAATCCTCTTATTTTCTGTCTGATTGAATATCGAATAGAAAGCGCAAATCGATAAGTTAACATTATATTAAACAGATGTCAACAAATTTTTCTTTCTACCCTGTATATATTTATCTCTACTCTATTATCTTTGTTATGCTT
>CAZGTW010000012.1:0-23026 GCA_964528815.1 uncultured Actinomycetota bacterium
CGTCTCAGGTGTTGGATATAATCCTGCAGGTGAAATACTTTTGGAAAATAATAAAATATCCGCCGGTGAAAAAAGTCTTATATTTTCAAAACTGGCAAAGGGAATGTCCTTCTGCAACAATTCAAGGCTTTTTGTTGATAAAGATACAAACAACTGGACCATTAAAGGTGACCCGACAGAAGGTGCGCTTCTTGTTGCAGCTAAAAAAACAGGATTTGATTATGGGGCCGAAATGAATAATGAATCAAGGATTTTTATGCTGCCTTTTGACTCAAACAGGAAAAGAATGAGCTCCATACATGAAACGGGTAATGGAATTGTGGCTTTTGTCAAAGGTGCACCCAAAGAGGTCCTGGCCCTATGCGACAAAATTGAAACAGACGGTAAGGTCATTGAACTCTCGCAAGAAATAAGGGATGAGATTATAAACGCAAACGATGATTATGCAAAAAGGGCATTAAGGGTACTTGCAATTGCCTGCAGGGACCTTGATGGTTATAAGGGTGAATATACAGTGGAAGGTGTTGAAAAAACCTGGTTTTTATGGGGCTCGCTGCAATGATAGATCCTCCCAGGCCGGAAGTTGAAGCTGCTGTGAAGGCATGTTTTAATGCCGGAATAAAAATAATAATGATAACCGGAGATTATGGCCTTACAGCAGATGCGATAGCCAAAAAGATTGGAATCGTAAAGGGTGAATCAAAAATATATCTTGGTACAGATATTGAAAATATGACTGAAGAAGCGCTAAGCGAAGTGGTTAAACAGGAAAACATAATTTTTGCCAGGGTTTCTCCTGAGCATAAGATGAGGATAGCCGAGTGCCTTAAAAAGAACGGGCATATTGTAGCAATGACAGGCGATGGAGTAAATGACGCCCCGGCTTTAAAAGCTGCCGATATAGGCATTGCAATGGGAATATCCGGCACTGATGTTGCAAAAGAAGCAGCAGATATGATACTGACTGATGATAATTTTGCAAGTATTGTTAATGCAATAGAAGAAGGCAGGGCAGTGTTTGAAAACCTCCGTAAATTTATTCACTATATCCTTGCAAGCAACATACCGGAAGCCGTTCCTTTTATAATGATGGTTCTTTTTAAGATACCTCTTCCTTTGGCGATTATGCAGATTCTTGCAATAGATCTTGGAACAGACATGCTGCCGGCTCTTGCGCTTGCATCAGAACAACCTGAACCTGGAATTATGAATAAGCCGCCAAGAGCCAGAAATGAGAGGCTGCTTACAGGTAAAGGGCTGATAAAGGCGTATCTGTTCCTTGGGCCGATAGAAGCAATAGTTTCAATGGCTGCTTATTTTATTGTTTATTTTGACAAGGGGTATACATTTGCGAAGTTAAGGGAAATAGGAGCAAATTCAAAAAATTATATCAGTGACCCTGTCTACCTTTCTGCAACTACAGCAACTTTTGGAGCAATAATAATGAGCCAGATAGGCAATGCTTTTGCCAACAGGACAAATTATGACTCAGTATTTAAAGTAGGGTTTTTCAAAAACAGGCTTCTCTGGTGGGGCATTTTAAGCGAGCTGGCAATCCTTGTATGTCTGGTTTATATACCGAAAATAAACACAATGTTCAATAACACACCGATAGACCTGAAATACTGGCTGATACTGTTAGCCTTTATACCATCTGTACTTATATTTGAAGAACTCAGGAAGCTGATATTGAGAAGGAAAAAAAGAATTGCATAATTTATTAAGCAGTAGCAGAAAAAAGGAATTTAAATTTAAGCTGTTATTTTAAATAACTAAAAAAATTTAAGGTGGTTAATTATAATATTTAATAAGTTATAATTAGTATTGAAATAAGGCAAAAATAAAAGTATCCGGTAAATGGATCCTTATAAAAAATTTTTAACAATTCTTTTCCTGAAAGGGTGGTTAAATGCAAATAGTTATAATGGGGTGCGGCAGGGTAGGCTCACAGCTTGCAAACCTTCTTTCTATGGATGGGCATAAAGTCAGCATAATCGACATTGAACCAAAATCTTTTGACAGGCTGGGTAAGAGCTTCAATGGGGATAAAATAGTCGGGTTCGGTTATGACAGGGATGTGCTTATAAAAGCAGGTATTGAAAAAGCTGATGCTTTTGCATCAGTATCTCCCGGTGATAACAGAAACATCATAGGGGCTCTGGTTGCAAGCAGGGAATTCAAGGTTCCAATAGTAATTGCAAGGATTTATGATCCGGTAAGGGCCATTGCTTATAACAAACTTGGAATCACTACTATCTCTCCAACAAAATGGGGCGCAAATAAGATAAAGGAGCTTATCTGCCACCCTGATATTAATTCACAAATCAGCCTTGGAAATGGTGAGGTGGAGATAATAGAAGTAGAAGCTGCACATGGTTTATCAGGGTTCAGGAGCGAGAAAATAAATGTACCGGGAGAAATAATGGTAGTTTCAATAACCAGGCTTGGCAGGGCATTTATCCCTGTGGTTGGAACAGTTAT
Source organism: uncultured Actinomycetota bacterium (assembly GCA_964528815.1). GTDB lineage: Bacteria > Actinomycetota > Humimicrobiia > Humimicrobiales > Humimicrobiaceae > Fen731. The sequence goes on from CAZGTW010000012.1 coordinate 2,482, forward strand.
AAACGAGGGTGATTTGCTCCACATAGCAGTTGCATCGACGGCAATCCCTCAGCTTAAGAGAATACTTGGAATTTAGGAGGCTTCAATGAGGATAATAATAGTAGGTGCAGGCAAAGTAGGTACAAATCTTGCAAAAGATATGGCAGCAAAAAATCATAAAGTGAGCCTTATAGAAAAAAATGAAGCAATTTGCAGCAAATTGGAAAAATCTGATAATCTTGAGATAGTTTGCGGGGATGGTTGCGACCCTGTTGTTCTGGAACTTGCAGGCATTAGAGCAGCGGACATTGTTGCAGCCGCAACAGGAGATGATGAAGATAACCTGGTAGTAGCTCAGCTTGCAAAGCTACAGGCAAACAGGCCGAGGGTAGTGTCTATAATTAATAATCCCAGGAATGCATGGCTTTTCAATAAAAGCTGGGGAATAGATGCTGCAGAAAGTCCCGCATCAGTTGTTGCAAGATTAATAGAAGAAGATATAAATAAAAAAATTTAGGGATTATCCAAGTGTTTTAAAATAATTGGCAAATAGAAATTCCATTATCTTTTAACTTTATAAACCCGGTTACCGTTCAGGCCAATTATATCGTTCGGTTTATCTGATTAATATAAATCATTTCTCAAATGTTTTAAAAGCGGAAGCTCCTGCCTGGTTTTATATATTAAGCCCATATCTATTTCTGCTGTTACAATTTCTTCATCTGTACCTGCCTGCGCGATTATTCTGCCCCAGGGATCAGCAATAAGTGAGTGCCCGTAAGCTGTATATACAGAATCTCCAGATTCATCCCTGGCGGGTGAGACTGCAATGAAATAAACCTGGTTGTCAAGGGCGCGCGCCCTTGAAATCAAATGCCAGTGTGCCGGGCCAGTGGTCATATTAAAAGCAGCAGGCACAATTATAATCTCTGCGCCCAGGCGCACCATTTCCCTGGTAAGCTCAGGAAAGCGCATATCATAACATATCTGGATGCCGGCATTAAAAAACCCTGTGGGAATAATAGTGATATCTTTTCCCGAAGTTATTGTTTCAGATTCTTTAAAAGAAATACCGTCTTTGATGTCAACATCAAAAAGATGTATCTTCCTGTGCCTCCCTAAAAGCAGGCCATTACTGTCAAAAGAAAAACAGGAATTAAAAATATTGCCATTGTCTATTTCCGGAATAGAGCCCCCTATGATGCAAACCGAATATTTCTTTGCAAGCCCCGCAAGCAATAATGTGGTCTTCCCGGGGTAGCTTTCAGCATATGATTTGAAAAACCTGTTGTTATAAGGGCAATTAAACATCTCAGGCAGCACAATAATATCTGCACCCTGCACAGCGCTGCCTGATATTATTTCTTCAGCCCTGGCAAGGTTTTTATCCTTGTCTGCAGAGACTTTTACCTGGCAGAGTGCAATTTTCGGGCTTTTTGTATCAGGTTTTACATAGTCCATATTAGTAATTATTAACATAAATCCAAAAATTTTGCATTATTAATATAATTAAGAGTATAATTATTGATAATTAATATATTAAAACTTTATAAAAATAATTACTCGAATAATAAAAAATAAATATTGATATAATTGTAGTAAAATAAATCTGTAGAATTTAAGCAGTAATAAAAATAGTTATAAACCGAAGTAAAAAATGAAGCCAGCAAAGAAGCAAAAAATGCGGTTTTTATTAAAGCATTTATGTACTGTATTTATTACGGTATTATTATTTACATCTTTTTCATACATTTTTTTCTTTCTCCCGCAAAACAGGATATATCCTGAGACGCTTGAACAGGAGCTTCAGGATGTAAAAAAAGAACGCGAAAAAACAAAACAGCAACTGGAACAGGCAAAAAAAGAAGTCGCTGATTATACTTCCCAGGTTGATAAGGTAGAGGGGCAGCTTGTTAATGCCCTTGAAGACCTCAATGGACTCAATAAAAAGCTCTCACTGAAAAAATCAGAAGTAGACAGGCTCACAATCGAACTTGTAATTGAAGAGAGTGAACTTATAGAAGTTGAAAATCTTTTAAAAGAAAAAATAGCACAATTAAATGACAGGGTAGCTGTTATTTATAAAAGCAGGGAACAGGATGTGCTTCAGCTTTTATTTGAAACTGACAGTTTTTTAAAATTCTTTTCATCACTGAAGCTGATGAATCTTGTAGCAAAGCAGGATTCCGAAATAATAAATGAGGTCCAGGAGATAAGGGACCGTACAATTAAGACCCGGGATGGAATTGAACAATTAAAAAGCCGGGAAAGGATACAAAAAAACAATCTGGAGACACTTGTAAGTGATGCTGAAACAAAAAAACGTGAAATAGAAGGGATATATAACGAGAAAAAAAGCCTGCTGGGCAAAGCCAGGGCAAATAAGGAAGCCCTTATAAAAATGGAAAAACAATTGGCCGCCAAAGAAGCAGAAATAACCAAGAAACTTGAGGCATTAAGATACGGCACTGCTCCCGGCAGGCTTGCATATCCTGTAAGGGGGATTCTTACAAGCGGCTTCGGTAACAGGGTAAGCCCCATTACCGGGGTATACGGTTTTCATTCAGGAATTGATATTGGCGCCGATCCCGGTACTCCTGTGATTGCGGCAGCTTCCGGCAAAGTTGTGGCTTCAGAATATATGGGAGGTTACGGATATACGATTATAATATATCATGGCGGCGGGTTTTCAACATTATACGGGCATCTTTCAGGCTTTGCTGTAAGTTCCGGCCAGGATGTCAAACAGGGCCAGATAGTCGGTTATGTAGGGTCAACAGGTTTTTCAACCGGGCCACACCTCCATTTTGAAGTCAGGATAAATGGAGCCGTAAAAAATCCATATGGCTATTTCTGATATGCTAAGGCTGCTATTATTTAATTAATTGCTGTTTTATGTTAATATTTCATTTCTGTTTTAAAAAAGGGCTTATGGTAAAAACCTGTAATTAATGTTCCGTTACAGGCCAGTCAAATGCTCATTTATGACAAAATAATTAAACTTATTCTCTGATTTTTAATAAAATTTACCGGAAGGCGGAACAAAATGGCAATTGAAATAAATCGTGTTGAAGGAAAAGACAAAGGGGATGTTAAACTTTATGCGCTCAGCACCTGTATCTGGTGCGGAAAGACCAAGAAACTTTTAAAAGACCTGGATGTCGCATATGACTGCATAGATGTTGACTTACAGGATTATGATGAGCAGCAGGAGATTTTAAAAGAAGTCAGGAAATTTAACCCGGGCGGGGGTTTTCCTACCATGGTTATAGATAATAAGGATTGCATTATCGGATTTGATGAGCAAAAGATCCGGGATAAATTCGAAAAATAAATTATAGAGGTTTTTACGATATGGAAGTCAATAATGAAGAAATAGAAAAACTGTATAATGAATTAGATAAGAATGCCAGGGATTATGGTTATCTTCTGAATCCGGATGAGCAATTTACAAAAGAACTTGTAAAGGGTCTGATTATAAATACTGCCAGGTATGGGTATCAGTCCTGTCCATGCAGGTTGTCTGAAGGCAAAATCGAAAAAGACAGGGATATAATATGCCCCTGTGACTACAGGGACCCTGACCTTAATGATTTCGGGGCATGCTATTGCGGCCTCTATGTCAGCCGGGAGATTTATGACGGGAAAAAACAGCTTACTTCCATACCTGAAAGAAGAAATCAAGCCGGTAATGTCCGGACCGGTGCCAAACTGCCGGTCTGGCGCTGCAGGGTTTGCGGATATCTTTGCGCAAGAGAAAATCCACCCGAGATATGCCCGATATGTAAAGCAAAAAAGGACAGATTTGAAAGATTCCTCTGAAATGGCCGGCCATTAAAACATATCTTTTTTAATACTGCTGAAATAAATTTAAGAAATATTTTACTGCTGCGCTGTTATATTTATCAGGGCATTTTGATGCCTGAAAATTAAAAAACCCTGATGCATGAAGGGATTTCTGTAAGTGTATAAAGGTCTATACCAATGGTTTTATGCAGGCCTTATAATCAGGTTTTGATTTTAAGGTTTCAGCAGGACATTTGAGTTACAAACATCATAATATTTAAAATATAAGGCATTTTTAGATATGGAAGAAGAAAGAAAAAAAATCTTAAATGAAAATCTTAGGGGGCTGCTGTTCAAGTTTTCATACCCCATGATAATAGCTCTTGTATTTGGTGCACTCTATAATATGGTCGACACTATTTTTGTAGGCAAGGGTGTCGGCCCGGTTGCAATTGCTGCACTCACTATAGTGCTGCCCATACAGATAATCATGTGGGCAATAGGATTTATGGTCGGCTCCGGAGCAGGCTCCATAATCTCCAGGTCCCTTGGAGCAGGGCAGAAAAACCAGGCTGTAAAAACAGCAGCAAATGCAATACTTATAAATATTGCAATCAGCCTTGCTGTCATGGTTCCAATATATATTTTCCTTGACAGGCTGCTTGTTTTTTTTGGAGCCTCACCTGATGTTTTTCCTCATGCAAAAGGTTATGCATCAATAGTGCTGGCAGGTTTTGTGCTCTATTCTTTTGATGCAGCATCAAGGATAATAATCAGGGCAGAGGGCAAACCAAGGGCAGCAATGTACCCCACTATACTGGGGGCAGTTTTAAACATGATACTTGACCCTATTTTTGTATTTGTTTTTAAAATGGGTGTACGGGGTGCTGCAATCGCTACAGTTATCAGCCAGGCCGTTGCGGTAATTTTCATACTGATTTATTTCATGTCCAGCAGGAGCATATTCCATTTTAAACTGGAAAGTTTCAAGCCGGACTTTAAGGTTATCTTTGAGACATTAAAAATAGGTTTTCCGTCTTTTTTAATGGCCACAATTGACAGTTTTATAATCCTGCTTTTTAACAGAGCGATAATGAAATATGGCAATGACACTTATATTGCAATAACGGGAACTGGAATAAGGATAATAGATCTTACTTTAATGCCGATGATCGGGATAACTCAGGGGTTTTCAACAATTGCAGGATTTAATTATGGTGCAAAACTTTATGCAAGAGTAAAAAAGATCCTGTGGGAAACTGTTCTGTGGAACACCCTGCTGTCCACAGCTGTTTTCCTGGTGCTTATGATTCTGCCCGGGCAGCTTCTTGGTTTTTTCAGCAGCGACAGGCAGTTTATAGATATGGGAATTACACCGCTGAGGATAATAATTGCTTTTTTCCCCGCGCTCGGGTTCCAGTTTGCTATAGGAAGCTTTTTCCAGGCAATTGGCAAGGCACTGCCGGCTACTATAATAACTCTTTCAAGGCAGGTATTGTTCCTTATACCTGCAATTCTGGTCTTTCCATTGTTCTGGGGGCTTAAGGGCGTATGGATGTCCTGGCCATTCTCTGATATGATGGACTTTATAGTCTGCGGGATATTTATAATTTTTGAGATAAGGATAATAAACAGGCTTATGAAAAAACAGGCGCAAACCTTATAAAAATCAATAGTTGAATTAAAAAGATAGCCCAGGTACCGGGTTTGAGAACAGGGCTTAAGGACAGCCGGTATCAGATAATTAAAGAAAACTAATAATTATTAACAACATTAACAAGACAGAAAGGGGATAAAATGGGAGTTGTAGGTATTATATTTTTAATTGTCGGTGTGGTACTGCTTATAATTGGTGCAGGAAGCGCGGGCCCTGTCCTGTTTTTTATCGGGGTAGCAATAGCTGCACTTGGGTTCATTATTTATATCCTTTCAGGTTTCAGGACAATAAGGCCCACACAGAAGGGTATAGTCGAGCGTTTCGGAAAATATATGAGGACAAAAGACGAGGGCCTCACCTGGATAATACCCTTGTTTGAAAAAATGTATAAAGTCAATATTACCGAGCAGATGGTCGATATTCCTCCGCAGATGGTAATCACGCAGGATAAGCTCAATGCTTCAGTTGACGCAGTTATTTATTACAAGATAAAAGATGTAAAGGCAAGCATCTATAATGTTGATGACCACAGGGCGCAATTGACAAGCCTCGCCAGGACAACGCTCAGGGCGGTTATTGGAAATATGACTCTTACTGTGGCAAATGAGAACCGTGCATCCATTAATGAAAAGGTCGAAATAGTGCTGGACAAGGAGACTGCAAGCTATGGTGTGGAGGTACTCAGGTGTGAAATACAGAAAATAGAGCCTCCTGAAGATGTACAGGCTTCAATGAATAATGTTGTTAAAGCTGAGCAGGAAAAAATCGCTGCCAGGGATTTTGCAACTGCTGTTGAGACAAAAGCCGATGGTGAAAAAAGGGCTGAAATAAAGAAAGCCGAGGGTGTAAAACAGGGCCTTATTTTATCTGCTGAAGGAAAAGCAGAAGGAATTATAATAGTTGCCACTGCTGAAGCAGACAGGATAAAAGTAGTAAATGAAGCTGCTGACAAATATTTTATAGGTAATGCCCAGGCATTAAAAAAGCTTGAGACTGTTGAGTCGGCATTGAAAGAAAATGTTAAATTTATTATTGATTCTGACAGGGTCCAGACAATAGTTACTGATGCAGCAGGTGTCACACCTGTACCAAAAGACGCCTCAGTTAAAAAATAATAATTAAAGCTCTTTTATTCCGGCAATCGTGACCTTGCTGTCACCGAACTTGTCTGATATTTTTTTTATTGCTCCAGTGAGCTTTTCATCTTTTCGCTCCTCAGTGAAAAGCTCACTTTCGATTGCGGATATTTTTTTGAGGCTCCCGACTGATATGCCAACAAGCCTTACTTTTTTCCTCACAAAATCTATCTCCCTGAGCAGGCATACAGATGACCTGTATATGTCAAAGATTGCAGATGTATAATTTTTCATTGTCATCCTTTTTGTTATTGTCCTGAAATCCGAATACCTGATTTTTACTGTGAGGGTCCTGCCTTTATATCCTTTTGAATACATGTTTGTTGATATTTTCTGAGAAATAAAAAGCAGTGTCGATTTCAGTGTCGCAAAGTCATCGATATCTTTAGAAAAAGTTATTTCACTGCCCATCGATTTCGGTTCGCTGTACGGGACAATGTTGCGGTTATCGGTGCCATTTGACATATCACTCATAAACTGGCCCATGGCATCTCCAAACTTTGCCTTTAATATATCCGGCGGCATCTTTGCAAGATCGCCTATTGTCTTTATGCCAAATGATGCAAGGGCACTGTCGGTAACCCGTCCGACACCCCATATAAATGAAACAGGCAGCATCCTTATTTTTTCTATCATTTCCGGTGTATTTTCAAGTACCGTGAGCCCATTGGGTTTTCCCAGACCCGATGCAAGCTTTGCCAGGAACTTGTTTGGGCCTATACCTGCAGATGAAGTCAGGTTTGTCTGCTCATATATTTTGCCTTTTATTTTCCTTGCAATTTCCAGTGCGCTTCCAAACAGCCTTTCACATCCTGTCACATCAAGAAAACCCTCATCGCAGCCAACTATTTCAACAAGAGGGGTAAACTGGAAAAAAATGTCCCTTATCTTTGATGATTCCCTCAAGTATTTTTCCATATCTACAGGCACAAAGATACCGTCAGGGCAAAGTCGCCTTGCCTTTACAAGCGGCATGCCTGAATGCAGCCCGTACCTTCTTGCTTCATAAGATGCAGCGGATATGACACCACGGTTAAGCGGACCGCCGACTATAAGTGGTTTGTTTTTATATTCAGGATGGTCCCTCTGTTCGACCTGGGCAAAAAAAGCATCCATGTCTATATGTATGATTTTCTTTTCCATGGGTTTTCTGTTCCGGAAATAAATCCTGCCCTTATGTCATCCTCCCTTCTTGCGGCCGCGCATTTTTTAAGCAAATCTATGCTTATAGCATCATGTGCTATCACAGATACATTATTATCCCTGAAATGTAACCTGCCCTTTATTATTATAAAAGGATTGTTCATTATTGTTTTTATGTTGTTGCGGTAAGCCTCCGGGAAAAAAACTGCTTCATACATCCCGTCTTCATCCTCGATTGTGCAGAACATCATTTCTTTTAAATCCCTGGTTTTTTCTATCCTTTTAGATATAACTATTCCGGCAGTATAAATATCCTTAGGGTATGAAAATCCCGACGGCTTTGCTTTCTGCCTGTATGGCAGCACCCATTCATAAAAACGGCTGCTTCTTATGATGCCCTGTATGCCGGGCATATGCCTGCCGATGCTTTTCCTGAAGCATTGCAGCGGGTGGGCACTTACATAAAAACCAAGTATTTCTGCCTCAATTTCAAGTATCTCTTCCAAACTTAAACCGCCTGTTCCCGGATAGATATGGCTGGCCGTATCCTTAGAATTACTGCTGCTGCCTGCGCCGCTGCCTTTTATTTCTGCCTGCAGGGCATAGCGGCCGGGCATTATGCCGGAGTGTGAAAATCCGGTCTCAAACGTGTTGATTTCAAAAGCCGGCTGTAAAACTCCTGTCCTTATGTTTTTATAAAATGATGCAGGCCTGGCAGTCTCACGCAGCCAGTAGAATGAAAGCAGGAGCTGTTTTCTGGGGATACCGGTAAAATCAAGCGCCCCCACTTTTATAAGATTTTCCATTGCATTTTTTGTTACCCTGCAGTTTTTTTTTGCTCTTTCGTAAAAATCCTGCAGGCCCGAAAACCTCCCGTTGTTTTTGCGCTCCTCTTCTATTGAGGCCGAACCGGCTTCACCAAGGTCCCTTACTGATATCAGAGGGACCCTTATGGAGCGGCCGTAGTCGCATGCTTTGAATTTAAATGCTTCGCTTTCATTTATATCAGGCAGTTTAATAGCAACTCCCAGTCGCCTTGCTTCATCAATATACTGCATTTTGCTGTAATAGCCGGAGTTGTTTGTAAGTATTACAGAGATGAATTCAGCAGGGAAGCGGGACTTCAGGTAACATGTCTTGTATGAAAGCTCTGCATATGCTGCAGCATGGGCCTTTACAAAACCATAGCTTGCAAACTTTGATATGAGCCTGAAAACCTCTGCTGCTGTGGCCCGGTCATAACCCCGGGCAAGCGCCCCGGTTATAAACCTTGAACTCTGGGCAGCCATTTCATCTCTTGAAAGCTCCGCCATGGCTTTACGGAGCATATCAGCTTCACTGAGCGAATATCCTGCTATTTTTATTGCCACCTGCATTGCCTGCTCCTGGTATAGTATTATTCCGTATGTTTCGCCCAGGATGGGTTCAAGATCTTTGTGCACGCAGGTTATTTTTTCCCTTCCGAATTTCCTTTCTATAAAGTTATCGACCATGCCTGACTGCTGCGGACCGGGCCTGTACAGGGAAACAAGAAGGGTTATGTCATTTAAACATGCAGGCTTGACTTTTCTTTCCAGGGTCCTTATGCCGAAGCTCTCGAGCTGGAATATGCCGAGAGTCCGGCCCTCTTGCATTAATTCATATACTTTTTTATCCCCGTATCCTGTTTTTGACATATCCAGGCATATTTTCCTGTCCTTTTCAAGCAGCGCAGTTGCGTCAGCTATAAGGCTCAGGCTCAATGAGTTTATCAGGTCTATCTTCAGTATTCCAAGCTCATCTATGCTGTGCATGTCGTACTGGCTCATTATTTCGCCTGTCTCTGAAAGGGTAAGCGGGATTTTTGCAGAAAGGTCATGGTTTGATACTATGAATGCTGAAGGATGCATTGAGACATGCCTTATGTATCCGCCAATGCTTTCTGCTATAGATAGCGCTTTCCGGTAAACCGGGTTGCAGAGGTCAACTGCGCCCGATGACTCTGCACTTTGCCTCATCCTTTCGCCCGTAAAAAACCTGTTGTAATTGGGTACGGCTTTTATGATGCTGTCAACCTCATCTTTTGCAATATTGAGTATGCGCCCTGCTTCCCTCAGCGCCGCCCTGGGCCTGTTTGTGGCAAAGCTTGAAACCCTGGCTATGTTGTTGCGGCCATATTTTTTGTACAGGTACTGCGATATCTTTTCCCTGTCACGGCTCGATATATCAATATCGATATCAGGCGGCTCTGTTCTTTCATTATTTAAAAACCTCTCAAAGTAAAGGTTATTTTCTATGGGTTCCACATTTGATATCCTGAGGATATATGAGACAATGCTTCCTGCCGCAGAACCCTTGCCGCATATCGGTATCATATTTTCATAAGCAAATCTTGCTATATCTGCCACAACAAGGAAATATCCTGCAAATCCTGTCTTTTCTATGACCCCCAGTTCCTTTGAGAGCCTGTCCATGACAGCAGGAGACGGGTTTTTTCCATACCTGTAGAGCAGATTGCTGAAGCAGAGCTTTTTGAGATACTCTTCCTGGCTTTCTCCTGAAGGGGTCTCAAAATGGGGCAGTGTAATTGTGCCTTCCGGAAATGAAAAGTCGCATTCCTCTGCAATTTTAACTGTATTTTTTACTGCCTGCGGGATGTCATAAAACATTGCTGCCATTTCCCCCGGGGATTTGAGGTAATTTTCGCTGCTGCCAATAATAGCCGGCCTGAAAGGATTGGCAGGATTTTGCCTGCCCATCATCTTTATTTTTGAAAGATACATATATGTGTTGTAATCACGGGCCAAAGCATAATGAACATTATTTGTGGCAACTACCGGTATCTTCATCCTGCCGGCAAATGATGCAAGCGCCTCTGATGCAGTATTATTTTTTTTAGAGGTTCCAGATATCCTGTATCTCTGTATTTCTATATAAAAATCATTTCCAAATATTTCCAGCATCTTTCCTGCAAAGTCTTCTGCAGCCGAAGTGTCTTTTTTTAAAAGAAGCAAAGCAAGCTTTCCATGGCTGCTGCATCCGCTCAGGCACACAAGCCCTTCACAACATTCCCTGATATCTTTAATTTCGGCATATGGCAGAACCTCAGCTGCTTCTGCCCGGGTGTGTGAAATGCTGACCAGCCGGCACAGGTTTTCATAACCTTTTTTATTTTTTGCCAGCAGCACAAGATGCGAAAAGGAGCCGCCCTGGCCCGGCGCTCCTTCAGACCTGAGGCAAATTTCGCAGCCGGTTAATGGCCGGATGCCTGCTGCTTTTGACTGCCTGTAAAACTGCACTGCTCCGCTCATAACATATTTATCTGTCAGCGCAATGGACCGCATGCCAAGCCTGCAGCATTCCCGGATAAGGTCCTGTATCCTGGCCGATGACTCAAGAATGCTGAACTGGCTATGGACATGAAGATGTACAAACATTTTAAAAATCCTGACGAAAAAATATTATAAGCGAACGTATGTTCGCTTATAATATTGTATATCAGCATTATTTATTTGTACAGTATGGTCCAGAAATAATTATGATTTGCTGCTTTTTTCAACTTTGTAAGAGCCATCACCTGCAAGAAAAACAATAGCCTTTGCAGTTGTATTTATTTTAATATCCATTCCTGAAATATTTATTACAAAACCGCTGCCGCTTATTTCTGCTTCGCCGTTAAATCCATAATACAGCCACAGGCCCTTTTTCAATTCCACCGAACCGGCATACCCGCTTATTTTTTTATTAATATCTCCCTCAAGGTCCCTGACGGTAAGTACGCCATTTCCGGATATCCTGACGATTCCGCCATTGACGCCATCGGTCCTGCCTTTTATCCTTACTGCACCGTTACCTTCAGCATCAAGTGTACCTTCTCCTTTAATCCTTACAGGATGGCTGTCGCTCCACTGGCCTTCCCGTACAATTCCGGATGTATTTTCCCCGGATGTTAACTTTTCACTATTATTTGAAGATATGTAACCACCTGAAGCAGCAGATCCTGCATTATTACCGTTTACCTGGCCGAAGGCAAATGAAGGGAATGCAAACAGCACAACTGCAAGCAGGATTGCAGGTGCAGCAATGCCGGCAGTTCTGAAAAAAGCCTTCATTTTGTTTTTTCTGGTATCTTCCGGTTTTTTCTTAAGTTGAATATGCATCTTTTCCTCCTTTAATATAAATTTTTAAATGCTTCCGGTTTTTATTATTGACAGAATTGTTGCACACAAGTGTGAAGTTTTATTTAAAAAACTGTAAAAATTATGTAAAAACTGGTCATGGAAATTGCAGTTCTGGTCCAGGATATGGCAGTTTACTATAAGGCAAGAGGGATTTTAAATGTAAAGGTGTTTATATTTTCATTTGAATTAAAATCAAGGTCCGCTCCCAGTATATTTGCTATTCTTCTTGATATAGCAAGTCCCAGGCCAAACCCCTTGATATTCTTGAACTCATATTTTTCAGACCTGTAAAACATGTTGAAGATTTTATCTTTCTCTTCTTCTGATATTCCGTGCCCGCTGTTTGATACTGCAATTATTATTGATTTATCATCGGACATTGCATTGATTGCTATTTCAGATTGGGCTGTTGAATATTTTATGGCATTATTGATAAGGTTTGAGACAACAGTCTGTATAAGATATTTATCACTTAACAGCCTGGCTCCGGGTTTTATATCAAAAGTCTTTTTAATGACAAGCATATTCTTTCCCAGTTCCGGGTCATAGAGTTTTAAAAGGTCATTGATTATTTTTTCAAAATCAACATCCTCCCTTGAGATATCGATTATCCTGTTTTCTATCCTTGAAAGCATAAGAAGGCTTTCAGTAATATTTTCAAGGTCCTTTGATTTGCTTTTTATTATGTCAAGAGCTTCGTTTATTTCTGCTTCAGAAGAGTATACTCCTTCGGTTATGCCCACAGCATAACCGTTTATTGAAGTTATCATATTTTTTATTTCATGTGAAAGCATATAAGTGAAATCCTTCAGGGATTCCTGGCTACGCTCTATCTTGTTTTTCATTATGTTAAAATTGCGTGCAAGCACGCCTATTTCATCATTGCCTTTTGCCCTGATGTTTTCACTGTAATCTCCGTTAGATATCCTGCTTACAGAGCGGTTAAGCCTGAGTATCGGATTTGAGATATTCTTTCCCAGTATAAGGCCCGTGATTATTGAAATGAGCCCGGCCAGGAGAAAAATAAGAAGTATTTCCAGTGCATACCTTAATGGCGGCAGTACTAACTCTGTCTGTTTCTTTAAAAATATTGAAAGATAATCAGCATCTTTTATCCGGAATTCTTTGATTGAAATATAATACCTGCTGTTTTTTATATCAGCTACCATTAGTTTGCCGAATGCCTGCCTGTTTGAAATCGTTAAAAGCTCAGTTATGTTAAAGAACCTTTTAATCTCCCTGCTTGAAAGCATAAGGTTTTTAAAATCTTCACTTTCCAGGTTCATATTATTTATTATTATATTCATTCTGGTATCAGCTATTATTATTTTAACTTCTGCAATATCTTCAAATCTTTCCATGTAGTCTGAGCCCGAAAGGAAGTCAAGGGCCTTTTGCGGTTCGCTGTATGAGCCGGTTACATAATCTGTAAATTTATTGTTCTTTTCTGCAAGGTCATACAGATGAATGTTGCGGTTATTGACCAGGAAAAGCTGGGTGAAAGAAAATACTGTAATAAATATTACAAAAAACAATGTAAGGGCCACTGTTACTGTGATTTTTTCCTGTATCTTCATTTTACAGCCTGCCCGGTATTAAGTGATTCATCATAATTGAGCCTGTATCCTACTGACCACACAGTTTTTATCAGATTGCCCTTTATGTCACCGATTTTTTTGCGAAGCTCCTTGATGTGAACGTCTATTGTCCTTGATTCCCCGATAAAATCATAACCCCATATTTTTTCAAGGAGCATTTCCCTGCTTATAACAATGTTTTTATTCTCAAGGAAATAAAGCAGTATGCTGTATTCCTTGTTTGTAAGCTTTACTTCTTCACCGTCTACCCAAACCATTCTTGAATAGGGATTTATCTCTATCTTCTTTATTATTTCAGAATCTTCCTGCCTTTTTCTTGTAATTGCAGGTATTGAAAGTTTTATTTCCTGATGGAATATTTTTTCAGGAAGGTTGATTTCCAGTGGGGCCATCCTGAATAAAACCGGGATTTTTTCCTCTTGTGGTTTTGGCAGCAAAGCCGGCATCCTTCTGCTGGTTGTACCTGGCGCCATGCTCTGGCTGCGGCGCATTATTGCTTTTATTCTTGCGACCAGTTCTTTTGGATTGAATGGCTTGGTCATATAGTCATCTGCACCGACTTCCAGCCCTACGATTTTATCAATATCTTCACTTTTTGCCGTTAACATAATAATTGGAATATCTGAAAATAGGCGTATCTGTTTGCAGACATCTGTGCCGCTTAAATCCGGCAGCATAAGATCAAGCACCACAAGCTGGAAACTGCCTTGATCCGAAGAAAGCATCTTTAATGCGCTGTTGCCATTGTTTGCTGTTTCTACTGTATAATTTTCTTTCTGCAGAAAATCTTTTATAAGCTTTCTTATAGCCTCGTCATCATCGATTACCAGTATTTTTTCCATGATTTACGGTGCCCCTTCAGGATTTAATTTCTATTTTTGAAATGATCCTTTCATAAAGCTTTAAACCAGCAGCACTTCTATTTCCATTTCCTGCAGTTTTTCAGTGAATTCCTTGTCTGCTTCCATGTCACTGATAAATATGTTTATTTTCCTGACAGGCGCAACAAAATTCATTGAAACATGCCCGATTTTTGAGTAATCGCAAAGGGCGATTACCTGTTTTGCGCAATTAAGTATGTATTTTTTAGTTTGCGCTTCTGTGAAGTCCGCCGCTGTGATCCCTTTTTCAATGTCAATACCGCTTATTCCTATGAAAGCTTTATCGACGAAGATGTTCCTGAATGCATTATCTGCAATCGGCCCGATAAGCGAATGAGTATCATTATTTAAAACACCGCCGCTGAGTATAATCTTATAGTCAGGATTGGTTTTTTCAAGCAGGAGCGCTATGTCGCAACTGTTTGTAAGCACTGTGAGATTCTTCCTGCTTGTTATGTTTGAGGCAAGCTGGTAACCTGTTGTGCCGGCTTCTATGAGTATAACTTCTTCATCACCGATCAGTGAGCAGGCAGCAAGCGCTATCCTTTTTTTCTCATCGATGTTTTTTTCTTTCTGGACATCAAATTTCATTTCCTGCCCGACAGATACCATTTTTATTGCTCCGCCGTGGGTCCTCCGGGCGAGCCCCTTTAATGCAAGCCTGTTAAGGTCTCTTCTTATTGTTGTTTCAGAGACCTTGAGTGTTTTTGCAACATCTATTGCTGATATGCTGCCGGCTCTGTTGATTATATTAAGTATATATTCCCTTCGTTCTTCACCAAGCATTTTTGCTATACAGCCCCATATTAAAGTTTAAATTTTACCACAGCATTTTCCGGGCTGGTGCCCTGGTTCATGACCTCATTTAATGCAGCAATGAGGGCAGCGGGATTTTTTGCCATGAAAATGTTCCTGCCGAATATTATACCTCTTGCTCCCGCTGCAACTGTATTTTTTGCCTTACTTAGGACCTCGATATCGGTATTCAATTTTTCAGCTCCTATTGAAAATACCGGAACTGGCGTATTTTTTACCACTTCTTCAAACCTGTTTGTAAAAAATACTTTAACAAGGTCGGCACCCAACTCTGCCATCACTCTTGAGACCCTCTTTACTTTTTCATGCAGCGCATCTGCAGAAATATCCTGATGCTCCACCACATAGCATTCTCCTATCAGGGGTATTCCAAGCCTCTCTTTCTGCCTTACTACTTCTGAAAAAAGGGCGACATTTATGGTTTCCATTTCTTCGTCATTATTTTCAAGAAAAAGAGAGCATATGACCAGCTCTGCTCCATCCTGGACCGCATCTTCTACTGCTGTAGCAATTTCAGTAAAACCTTTCCTGTATTCAAGGGGATAATAAAAAGCGCTTGACCAGTTTATCCTGACGACCGGCATTGGCGCATCTTTTTGTGCAAAGAGGTCCCAGTTTCGCCTAAGCGAGAATCTTGAAAGCAGGAGGGCATCTGTCCCCATGCATTTTTCAATGGCTTCCCTTGAGGTTTCAATCCCGGGCTGGTCCCCATATTCCATCACGTGGTCAATTGCTGAAACGACAAGGTTTCTTTTGCTTCCAAAAAGCCTTTTCACCCTGAGGTCTATTCCTGACATTTAATCTCCCTTCTTAAATTACAGGTTCAAGCAGAAGCTTTGTATAACAGCTTACCCCTGGCTTTTATATTATCGCACTATTAATATGAATTATAATTTATAAAGGCAGTTTAACCCAGCACTTTTCTGCATCAGATATTGAAGCTGCCTCTATGACTTCCTGCACCTTATACCCTGAATGCATATCTGCATCCGGCTTTGTGCCATTAAGTATATTTGTTATGAAATCATAGGAATTTCCGGCATGGTAGCGTATCCAGCCCACTGAAAATTTCGGGCCCGGGAATGCAATTGCAGGGTCAGGGTATCTTTGCACCGTCTCTATTGCTTTAAAGCCCCTCATTCCGCCCACCGGTTCTTCGGTGTCTCTGCAGTCATAGACTTCAAGGAAGTTGGGTTGCATGCTGTTAAAACGCATCGCGCCTTTCTCTCCATGTATCTCGAGCCTTATTTCATCATTTGCGCCGGTTGCAACTTTTGTTGCTTCCAGTGTACCGAGCGCGCCATTTTCAAGTTTGAATAAAAGCATTGCAAGATCATCGACATCGACTTTGCACATCTGTGCAGGATTTCCTGCAACCGGCCTGCTGCCGGTAAATATTTCAAGCCTTGAGAATACTTCGGCGAAATCACCAAGTAAAAACCTTATGAGGTCAATAATGTGTGACGCCAGGTCATAAAGCGAGCCGCCTCCGCAATATTTCTTCTGTATTTTCCAGTAAGATGGCCTTTTGGGGTCAGCATTACCGGCATGCAGGTAAACTGCCCTTACAGAATATACCCTTCCAAGAAAACCATCCAGTATAAGCTGTTTTGCCCTGAGAGTAGCAGGAGTGTACCTGTATTCAAAACACATTTGTGCCACAAGCTCCGGATGTGAATTTGCACATTCCAGCACTTCCTTTGCTTCTGCCAGGTCCATTGCCAGCGGTTTTTCACAGTTTACATGTTTTCCCGCTTCAAGTGCCTCGATTATAATGTCCCTGTGAAGATAATTTGGCGTACAAACTGAAATAATATCTATGTCATTTCTTTTAATAAGGTCCCTGTAGTCTTCTGTGGCAAACTCAAAACCTGCCTGCCTGGTCCCATTTTCGGCATCTGCAACCGGTGATGAGCACACGCCCACCATCTTAAGCTGCACCGGCAGCGGTTTATAAAAGAAAGGAAGGTTTAAAAAAGAAAGTGCATGGACCTTTCCAATGAAACCATATCCGGCAAGTCCTATACCAAGTGTCTTCATATTGTCATACTCCTTTAAATGTTAAACGTATCCAAATTCTTTTTCGACTATATAAATCGATTCATCTATTATATCCAGCGCTTTAGATGCAATCTCATTTTCCATTATAAGAGGGGGAGACATGCGCAGGTTGTGGTTTGCCGGTATCCAGGCGAGCCCTTTTGAGAATGCCACCTGATATACACGCTTGCCGGCTTCGGCAAAAGGCTCTTTTGTTTGTGTGTCCTTTACAAGTTCTATGCCAAGCAGGCAGCCTTTACCCCTGACTTCGCCAATTATCTTATGTTCAGCCTGCATTTTTTGAAGCCTTCTCATGATAAAATCTCCAAGCTCTGCAGATTTCTGCACAAGGTTTTCTTCTTCTATTACTTCAAGGCTTGCCAGTCCTGCAGCTGAAGCCATAGGATTGCCGCCGTAGCTTGTTGAGGCAGATATTTTTTCGAGTACGTCTGTCATTTCTTCTTTTATTGCAAATGCAGTTGCAGGAAATCCGTTTGCCATGCCTTTGCCCATTACTATTATATCAGGTATTACTCCATAGAGATCCACGCACCACATTTTACCTGTACGCGCACAGCATGTAAGCACCTCATCAACGATAAGCAGTATGCCCAGCTTGTCGCAAAGTTTCCTGATTGCCGGCAAGTAATCATCCGGATATACTATTGACCCGTTCCAACCCTGGATGGGCTCCATTAATATGGCTGCAACATTTCCCGTGCCTTCCATTTTTATCTGCTTTTCCAGGGCGCCGACACAGAAAAGATTACACTCGGGATATTTTTTATCAAATGCGCAATGATAGCAGTGGGCGCTTGGGGCAAGGTGCATCCCTGTTGCCCTGGGGCCTGTCGTAAAATCTGCAACCTGTGTAACTGAAACGGCGCTCATTGTCTTGCCATGAAAATCGCCATAGAAGGAAAAAAACTCATATTTTTTTGTGTGTGCACGGGCGGCCCTCATAGCAGCTTCAACGGATTCACAGCCCGCACAGTACATCTGTATCCCGTTCAGATTGGATGGAGTCATGGAAGCAAGCTTTTCAAGAAACCTGGTTTTTATATCAGTAGAGAAGTCATGGCAGTTCATGAGTGTGGCAGTATATTTCTGCAGATACTGAACGACCTTCGGATGGCAATGGCCGAGATTAGTAACATAAATTCCTGAAGAGAAATCGATATATTTGTTCCCGTCTGCATCGGTTAATGTCACGCCATGGCCGCTTTCAAATGCAACTGGAAAAAGTTTTACCTGCGAAGAATAACCCTTCATATATTTCTCTGCCCTGTCGTGTATCTCCTTAGATTTTGGCCCCGGGGCGCTGACCTTCATATCCGGTATACTTGACGGGTCGACTTTTGCCCAATTAATGTCATAATCCATTTTTTCCTCCTGTATTTTTTATATTAGTATCAGATGCTTTATATATCTATTTGTTATTTTTCATTATTTTGTGTTTATAAAATCCTTAAAAAACAGGTATTTTTGATAATTCAATATATGCAATATCGAACAATACCAATCAAATAATGAATGTAATTGTATTATATAGTATAATTTTATACATGCAAGAGAAATTTTTTATTGCTTTTATATTTTTATTATGTTAATAAACTTAAGACTTTTTTGGCTTTGAAGCTTACAGGTTTTTTTATTGTAAGCTGGCTGAAGTATTTATTATTTGAAATTGGAGATGTGATATGCTGAAAAAGTATAATATAGCAGTAAACATAGCTTTCTGGGCAGTAGTAGGAGGCATAATAGTAATTTTTTCTTTATCGCTTTTTGTGCCGGGCCTTAAGATCAACTCTTACCTTTTTGGCACCCAAAAAGAGGTAGTGGTAGAAAAGGAACCGGTAGTTGTCACTAAAGTAAAGGAAATAGAAAAGAATATAGAATGGTATTATTTTGTTGCTACCGGTTACAGCAAAAATGACTCCGGCCAGGGTACCGGCAGTATAACAGCTACCGGGAAAAGCGTTGCTGAAGGCATAGTTGCAGTGGACCCTGAAATGATACCCTACGGGACAGTGATTGAAATAAAAGATATGGGTATTTTTACAGCTGAAGATTGCGGTTCAAAAATCAAGGGAAACAGGCTTGATATTTATTTTGATTCCAGAGAAGACGCAAAAGAATTTGGAAGGCAGGGCGTATGGATAAGATTTGTAAACGGCACTGCCGACACTGCAAACATTGAAATCGCACTGGCAGCCAAACCCTGATACATTATATTTTATCCTGGTTTATCCTGGCTTGAATCAATTATTTTTTCAATGATTCCGCCAGGATATAAAATACCGGACATTTTATTATAGGGTATTTCAACTGCAACCGGACCCATTGCATATGGTGCAACATCATACTGGTCAAACCTTATAACCAGGTCATCTTCAGAAATATTGAATTTCCTGAAATTATCAGGCTCTTCAGGATCGGTACCGTTCAGTATCATATCTTCAAAAGAACCCGGGTCAATATCTGCTTCTGTAAAATGATTTTTTATTGCATTCCGGCAATAATCTGATAAAAATACCGTGTAATTGCTTTCCCATGAAAACAGGTCAGAAAGGAGAATTTCTTTATTGTCCGTGAAATCATAATTGCAGGTTGCTGTTACGACATTTCCATGGGCGCCTCCAAGATAGGAAAAGCTCGTAAATACAATGCTTATTGCAAGATTATCAGAGTATTCTATTGCATATCCAATGTCTGTTCCCATTGGCCTTTTTTCACCTTCCGGAAGAAAACCTGCCGCTTCTTCTGCAGCTTCTTCGAATTCCAGTATCCACCAGCCTATTATTTCATGATATATAAGACGGTTTACATAATCCGCCAGCTCCTGGTCTGCTGAACTTGACAGATACGGGTATTCTGCATTTATATCTGTCAGTTTTTCACTGTCATGTATAGATATTTTTTTTGTCTCTATAGTATAAAACCGCAGGCTGCTTTTATCCTTTTCTGTACCGGAAGCAGTTTCATCATTCAATGACTGTTGAGAGGTGCCGCCGGTGCCAGTCTGGCTGCTGTCCGGGTCATTTGTCATAACAGCAGATGTCGTTTCTTCAGAAGTTTCATCCACATCACCATTGATATCCCGGGCATTGTTTTTATCCCCGAAGGTTTCTTCCGGGTGAGCAGCAGAACTGGTTTGTGTTTTTAACAAACCGCAACTGTTAATAGATAAAATCAGTATAATTATGCCAGTGGCAGCAAACAGGCGAAATAAAGCGCTCTTTTTAATACTTTTTATAGTACCGCTAATAAAATTAACTGAGTGCTTTATTTTTACGGGAGATTTTATCCAGGATTTCATAAAAATCCCTGGCTTCATTTTTATTTATTT
>CAZGTW010000013.1:0-10114 GCA_964528815.1 uncultured Actinomycetota bacterium
GATACTGCTTGGGTAGATGAGATTATTGTCAGGCGAAAATCAGCAAAACCTTTTTAAGATCATGTTTTATTAGGTCTTTTCCTTTGCCCTGCAATGATTGATACGGCAGACAAACCGGTTTTATTTTATTTTGATTTAAAAATACTCTTCAGTTTATTTGCTGTAAGTCACAGTGAGCTGGATATCTTCTAAAGAATATGTAATGCTGTCCTGCTTTCCATCACCATCTGGGGAACCCTCAAAATAAAAACAGAGCTGGTACCTGTTTATGCCATTATTTACTACATACTGCAGGTCATCTTTAAGCACGGAAGGCGACTTTACGAAATTCTTTGCAGAATTATTAGTTATCTCTATTCCTTCCATGTTAAAGTCTGAAGTCTGTACTTCTCTTTCGCCCCAGTAAACTGCTTTAATTATAAGGGGGCCATAGGTATTAAATGGCGCACCAGAAATGCTATCTGCATACCCGGAAATTTTTGCTTCCTCAATTTGTGAGCCTGCAAGCTCAGAGACATCAAAACTTACATATCCATTTACCTTCAGATTGTTATCAGCATCTCCGGGATAAATTACTGATTCAACATATACATGGCCACCACCGACATTGTTTCCACATTCAGAACTAACAATCGGCATATTTGCTGCAATTTTGGCGTTTATCTCATCAGATTCTTCCACCTCAACTGTTTCTTCAGATTCTGCTGAATCTTCAGACTCATTTTCATCATCAGATTCGATGTCCTCAGATTCATTTTCTTCAGACTCAAATTCCTCTTCGCTGCTGTCACTTGAATCTTCGGGCTCCATTGTTTCCTCTTTAGAGGAATCATTATTTGAAGTATTGGAAGAGGAGCTGTCATTTCCTTCATCTGATGTTTCAATCTTTGAAGATGATTCAGCGCTACCTGTATCTTCAAGTTTTTCTCTTAAAAGTTCTCTAGCCATGGCTCTTTTTCCGCAGCCTGTAAAAATAAAAGTTGATAAAAATACCGCAATCACAATAATTACCGTAATACATAGCAGCAACCTGGTATTTCTTCCAGCTCGCATGACCCCTCCTTTTACCCGCATTCTCTTAATACATATTAATATTTTTAAATTATACTTTTATAAGAGATATTAATCACTTATTTTTTAAAAATATTTTTTAGATTAAACTATTTAAATTAAAATAATGCACTTCTAAATAATAATTCTGTTTTGCAGCAATTTTTTCAATTCATGCAGGAAAGATTATTGTATAATATGATTAAATTTGCAGCATTGATTTACTTGAATCAGGCTGCCTGATTTTGATTTTTAAATCCATGCTTTGCACAACATTAATATTGAGCGGAGGCTGCTAATGGTTGATTTTAAAGGATTTTCAGTAATTGGAGATAAGGGTGAATTGATTGACATACTGCTTAGAAAAAAAATTCCATCAAGGGTGCATAATCTGGAAATATTTCATGACCCTGAAATTATAACGATTATTGCGGACCGTTTCGACCTTAATAAAAACCTTGATAAAAATGACCCGTCATATAAAAACAGGCTATATATAGTTATGCACCAGTTTATGGGCTTTGATGCTTTTCATGTGCCATTCAGGGACAAAGGGTTTTTTGATGAGCCCTTAAATTACCTTGATGATACTGCATCAGGAGAAACAAGCAGGGGGCAGCGCGCCTGGACAGAAGAACATAAGGGTCCTATCCAGGGATGGCAGGATTTTGAGAAATACCCCTGGCCCGATATAAAAAATATTGATTTCTCCTGCCTTGAGTGGATGGAAAAAAATGTCCCTAAAAATATGGGATGCTATGAGCTAACTGCTCATATTCTGGAAGAGCTTACTTTTCTGCTTGGATATGAAACCTTATGCATGAAAATATATGATGAGCCCGACCTTGTTGATGCAATACTTGAGAAAGTGGGCTCATTTTACCTTAAACATACCCAAGCGCTGTGCACCTTCAATTGCGTACCTTTTATCTGGGCCTCTGACGACATGGGCTTTAAGACTTCAACGCTTGTATCCCCGGAATTTTTAAGAAAAAAAATTTTCCCCTGGCACAAGAAATGTGCCGAGGTTGCCCACAAATGCGGAAGAGCTTATCTTTTACATGCATGCGGAAAACTTGATGCAGTAATGGATGACCTGATAGATTATGTGAGTATAGATGCAAAACATTCATTTGAAGATACTATCATGGAAGTGACTGATGCTTATAAGCTATACCATGACAGGGTGTCTATACTGGGCGGAATTGATGTAGATTTTCTTTGCCGGAGCGATGAAAAATCAATACTACAGCGGGTAAGAAAAACCCTTGATATCTGTATGCCCGGTGGAGGCTATTGCCTTGGTACAGGAAATACTGTAGCAAACTATGTTCCGGTTGATAATTACCTGGCAATGGTTGATGAGGGAAGAAAATACTGTCTGTAAGGCGCAGCAAAAATATTTATGGCAGTTTAGTCCAGGTATTCAAGATTGTTGTTTTTTAACCCGGTAAGCTCTGTCTGCAGATGTTCCCATTCTTTCATACGGTTTTCAAGCGCTTCTTTGTGTTTTGCATAAAGTGTAAAGACTTTCTGGCTTTCAGTATCTGCATAATTATTGCCGGCAGAAGCAAAAACCTCATCCATTTCAGATACCTGTTTCTCAAGGCGCTCTATCGACTCCTCGCATTCTGATATCTTTTTGGCAAGCCTTCTCAGTTGTTTATGGAATTCTTTCTTGCCAAAATAATCTTCTTTTCCGCCTGAAACCGAAACCGTCTTATTATTTGCAATCCTGTCCGGATGATTTAAAAACACTTCCTGCTTTATTTCAAGCTGCCGCAGCGAGTCTATTTTTTTCTTTTCCAGAAAATCATTTATCCCGCCGATATATTTTTTTATTTTATGGTCCTTAAACTCATATACTGTTTCTACAATTCCTTCAAGAAACTGCCTGTCGTGTGAGACCAGTATCATTGTCCCTGTATAGTTTTCCAGCGCCTGTTTAAGGATATCCTTGGAGCGCATATCAAGATGATTAGTCGGCTCATCAAGTATTAAAAGGTTTGCAGGTTCAAGAAGCAGCTTTATAAGGGCAAGCCTTGACCTTTCTCCGCCGGAAAGGACTTTAACTTTTTTGTCCACATCTTCATCTCCGAAAAGAAACGCACCCAGTATGGACCTGAGCGCTGTACGGCTTTCCCAGTTTGATGCCCTGTCTATCATTTCTATTACTGTCAAATCTTCATTAAGTATTTCATCCTGGTTCTGTGCAAAATAGCCGGTAGTAACATTGTGGCCGATTTTAAGCTCGCCATTAAAGTCAAGTTCACCGGTAATTATTCTCGATAATGTAGTCTTGCCTTCGCCGTTCTTACCCACAAAGGCCAATCTTTCACCGCGCCTTACTGCGAAACTTACATTTTCCAGAACGTTTTTTTCTCCAAAACTTTTAGTTATATGATTTGCTTCAATTACAATGTTGCCCGAGCGGGGAGCTGCAGGAAATCGTATGCGTATTGCAGCATTATCAACTTCATCGACCTCGATTCTCTCAAGCTTTTCAAGATATTTTATCCTGGACTGGACCTGGATTGCTTTAGTGTTTTTATACCTGAACCTTTCAATAAATCTCTCAACATCTGCAATCTGTCTTTGCTGGTTTTTATATGCAGCAAGCTGCTGCGCGCGCCTTTCCTCCCTTAGTACAGTAAATTTTGAGTAAGGCACTTTATAGTCATAAATCTTTCCCAGCGATATCTCAATTGTCCGGCTTGTAACATTATCAAGAAAGGCCCTGTCATGCGATATAAGCACAACAGCGCCGTTATATGTTGAAAGCAACTGCTCAAGCCACTGTATTGATTCAATATCAAGATGATTTGTCGGCTCATCAAAAAGCAGAAGATCGGGCTTTTGAAGTAATATTTTAGCAAGCTCTATCCTCATCCTCCAGCCTCCGCTGAATTGCCTGGTCTGCTTTGTAAAATCAAAAGGTGTAAAACCAAGTCCGGATAGCGTCTTTTCAATCTGTTCATTCATTGTAGATTCACCAAGCATCTCAAGCTTGGCATTTATTTCTGATATCGCGCTGATTATATCCATATAATCCCGGGAATGGAAATCCTGCCTGTTTTCAAGCTCTGAATGCAAATGCGCAGCTTGCGACTTAAGCTCAATCAGACTTGAAAATGCAGTCCTTACTTCATTAAAAAGAGATTTGTTGTCAACATGCTTCATCTGCTGGGGCAGGTAACCGATGGTTATTTTTGCGGGTTTTTCAACATTTCCCGAGTCAGGTGATTGCAGCCCAAGGATAATTTTTAAAAGTGTAGTCTTTCCCGCGCCATTATTGCCGACAAGTCCTATCCTGTCGCGTGGTGATATTAAAAATGAAATATCATCAAAAAGTAATTTTTTACTGAAGCCAAGGCTCACATGGTTTATCGAAATCATATTATAAGAGTAATGCAATGATACTTAATACTTAAAATGGGTTTAGCTGCCGGAGCCTTTGCCATCCGTGAGGTTCTGTAATTATCTTATCAGATATATTGTCGCACATATTACCTTGATTTTAACACAGCAAGATACTGGTGCTAAAACATTAAACTAATATAAAGCATATACCTGATAAGATATATCAGTTACAATTTATCAGGGGATACTAGTTAAATCTTTTACGGAGTTCCCTCAGTTTTGAGTTCAGGTCGTCTTTGGGTTTTCTGTCAAAAGTCCTTGGGCCCCTGTTGTCCCTCGGGCCAGAAGAGTCCCTGTTATTCTTCATTTGCTTTGCTTCATTGACTACAATTGTCCTGTTCTTGAAGCTTGACTGGTTAAGGGTTTCCATTGCATTTTTTGCTTCTTCCTCGGTCTCCATTTCAACAAAACCGAAACCACGGGGCCTGCCATCCATACCGGTTATAACTTTTGAATATATAACCTTTCCTGCAGTCGTAAAGTATTCCTCCAGTTCCTTGTCTGTTATTGAGTACTCAAGGTTGCCAACATATAGCTTTTTATTCACTTATTTTTCCTTTCAGGCATTATATTTTATTGTATAAAAACAGGAATTATCCTTGTTGTTTTTACTTGTGTGCCATACAGCTTTTACAGCAAATTATTCTAGCACTAAATTAAAAAAATACATTATATTATCAAATAAGGCAAAAACTCTTATATGCCCACGTTCTTAATAAGGGCCGGCACATGTTTTTCCCAACCAAGCGCCTGAATATGCACACCTGCACAATATGGTTTTAATCTTGTTATCAGTTCTGTAAGGATTTCAAGGCACATGGAAGCTTTATCTGTAGTTGCTGCCATCCTGTCAATAATATTTTTAGGGACAAATATGCCGGGCACATTCTTATTCATGTAATTTGCCATTTTTTCTGATTTAAGAAGTATCACTCCTGCCATTACAGGCGTTTTAATGCCAAGCTTATCTGTTTTAGCAGCAAATTTTTCCATTACCCTTTCATCAAAGACAGCCTGTGTCTGGAAAAACTGTGCACCTGCATCTATTTTTTTCTGCATTTTCATCAGCTGCAGGTTAAGTGATGCATCAGTATCAGCTCCGGGATTTACAACTGCACCCTTGAAAAAAGACGGGATGCCTTTTAACGGGTTGTCTACCAGGTCAAATCCTTCTTCAAGTTTTGACATTGTATAAAGAAGGCTCACAGAATCAAGATCATATACAGGTTTTGCCTGGGGATGGTCCCCGGTAGTTGTATGGTCACCGGTCAGTGAAAGGACATTTCTTATCCCAAGTGCATATGCGCTCAGCAGGTCAGACTGTAATGCAAGCCTGTTTCTGTCACGGCAGGTCATCTGGAAAACAGGGTCATGGCCCATGTCTTTTAACATATGGCACGTTGCAAGTGAACCCAGCCTCATAACGGAACTCTGCAGGTCAGTGACATTGATGCCGTTTACAAGGCCCTTCAATATGTCACCTATCTCATAAATCTCTTCGGTATCAACGCCTTTTGGAGGCCCGATTTCACATGTTACTGCAAAGTCTCCCTTTGCAATTGCTTCCTTTAACGGCAGCCTTGATGCAACATTGTTGCTGCCCTTTTTGCTGTTTGACTCTTCTGACATTTTTCCCTCTTGAAATTAACTTATAAAACCAAATAATTTTAATAGATTTTTAATGTTTTTGATATATTTTTTATTTTTTATTTTTGCTTGCTGTAAGAAATCTTATAATATATTACTGCAGCTTGCCCAGTGCGGTAGAGTATCATGATTATTTCTAATGATGCATGCCGGTTTGCAGGTGCATAAAAAGAATAGTAATATCCGGTAAAAAAACTTTACTCTATAAACCCCAGTTTCTTAAGCTGCCTGTTTTCACCGATCAGCGTTACTATATCATCAGGCTGGAACCTGTAGTCGATGTCAGGTGGGCTCTTTATCTCATTTTTGTTTGTCTTTATTGATATTATGGTTATTCCATACTTATTTCTTAAATTCAGCTCTGAAAGGTTATGGCCTATCATCATAGAAGGAGCAATTATTTCTATTATGCTCATTTCTGAGCCGACTTCCAGGAAATCAAGTACATGGGTGCTTACAAGGTTTTTTGCAACCCGTTCACCCATATCCTTTTCTGGATAAACAATGGTATCTGCCCCGACTTTTGACAGGACCCTGCCCTGTGTCTGGGTGCCTGCCTTGGCTATTATCTTTTTTGCACCTTTTTCTTTAAGTATCAGAGTAACAAGTATGGAGTTCTGGATGTATTTTTCACCAATTGCAACTATGACTGCCTCAAAATCCCTGATGCCCAGAGAATCAAGTATTTCTGCATCAGTAGCGTCACATTTTATGGCATCATTTATTTCGGCTGCCACCCTCTGTATCCTGTCTTCTGACTGGTCGATTCCTATTACCGTATGTCCTGCCTTTGATAAAGTGCGGGCCACGCTTGCCCCGAACCTTCCAAGTCCAATGATAAGAAACTGTTTTTTCATAATCCTGTAATATTACCAGATAATTTAATAAAAAAATTTAATAAAAATAAAAAACCTTCAGAAACGGTTTTTTTGTTAAATATTTGACCTGTGGCAATTATCCTATGGTCACATTTTCTTCTACATGGAACAACCTGTCAGCGCTTGTCCTCATGGCAAGCGCAAGTGCCAGGGTGCTGATGCCAATTCTACCAATATACATACAAAGTATCAATATTACCTTGCTGCCGGCTGTCAACCCGAATGTGATGCCTGTACTTAGTCCGACTGTGCCGAATGCAGATGTTACCTCAAATATCGCTTCCGTGAGGCTGCATTTTTCAAGCAGAAGTATTCCTATTGTTGAGGCAATCACCAAAACCATTGCTGCAAAAGTAACAGTCAGCGCCCTCTGGAAAACACCTTCCGGAAGTTTTTTCCTGAAAAGCACCACCTGGTTTCTTCCCCTTAATGCGCTCAGTGAGCCTGCCGTAACCACTGCAAATGTTGTTGTCTTTATACCTCCGCCCGTTCCTCCCGGTGACGCGCCTATAAACATAAGTATTGTTAAAAAGAAAAGCGTAAATTGCGTAAGTCTTCCAATTGGAAGTGTGTTAAATCCTGCAGTTCGCGCTGTAACAACCTGGAAAAAGCTTGACAGGACCTGGGTCCCAAAAGGTTTAGTAGCAAGTGTCTGGGGATTTTTGAATTCAAACAGCCAGAAAACAAGCGCACCTCCAAAAATAAGAATAGCTGTAACAAAAAACACTACTTTGGCATGGACCGAGAATCTCCTTGTCTTGCGGTAATTGACTATTTCAGATATAACAGGAAAACCTATTCCGCCTATAATTATGAGCAGCATTATATTAAGATTTGCCACTACATCTGAAACCAGCCCCTCCAGATTATTTGAGAAAAGTGCAAATCCGGCATTATTAAATGCACTTACGCTATGGAACAGACCGTACAAAAAAGATGTTTTTAAAGGATAGCCATATTTAAAATGCAGGAGTAAAAACATTACCAGTGTCCCTGCTGCTTCAATAATGACTGTTGTTACTGCTATTACCCCAAAAAATCTTGAAGCCCTGAAGGATTGCCTTGGCCCGAAACTGGAATCTATATAGAATTTATCTTTGATTTGTATCTTTTTTCCAAGTATAAGTCCAAAAATTGAGCCCACAGTCATAATACCAAGCCCGCCAAGCTGAATTAGGACAAGAATCACAGATTTGCCAAGGTCAGTAAAATATTTTGCGGTGTCCTGGACAATAAGGCCGGTTACACAGATTGCAGAAGTCGATGTAAATAAAGCGTCAACGAACCTGATACTTCCCGACACTGTCATCTGCGGTATCATCAGTATCAGGGCACCTGTAAGTATTGCGCCTGCAAACGCAGCCATTACCTGTATTCCAATCAGGCGCTGCGTTTTGGAAGATATGACCGGTATCTCTTTCAATTAAATTCCCAGTTTTTCAGATTCATAAATCAGAGAATGTATTTTTATAAAAAATCTTTTTCTTTTATATATTTGATTTTCAAAATTGGCACAATTGTATACCAATATTTATTAAGTTAAAATAGAAACAGTGCCAGATAAAACCTTCAATTAAGCAGGATGTAAATCATTATGGCTGATAAAGAAATAAATTCAGATTGCAGCACCAAAAATATTGATAAGTGCGGGCATTTCAGCATAATAGAGCACCCTGCAGATATTGGCATAAGCATATCTGCGCAGAGCCTTGAAGTAGCTTTTGAAATTGCTGCAAGAGGCATGTTTTCAATAATATGTAATATTGATAAGGTGAAACCGCAAAGCATGAAAAAAATCCGTATCTGGTGCAGTGCTGAAATGGGAATTGAAGGCCTGCTGATTTTATGGCTCGAAAAACTCATATATTTACATGAAGTAAACAAGATGCTGTTTTGCAGGTTTGAGGTCCAGCCTGTAATTATGAATTTTTCAAAAAATACTGGCGGAGCCAAAAAGTATATACTTCGGGCAAGAGTATATGGAGAGAAAATAAATAATTCTGTTCACGAGCTAGCTCTTGCGATAAAGGCTCCTACATATCACAAGCTTTCACTTAAAAAAGACGATGTAAGCGGAAACTGGCTTGGCACAGTAATATTTGATGTGTGAACAGGCGAAACAAATAAATATTTTTAGAGGTGGTTATAAATGGCAGGATACAATATAAAAAAAATCGGCGCATATAAGTGGGAAATCCAGAAAGACAGCTCAAAAGGAATGAGGGTGCCGGGCATAATTTATGCTGATGAGAACCTTCTTGAGCATGCAAAGGCGGAAAATACTTTAGACCAGGTGGTAAATGTCGCAGGGCTCCCCGGCATTATAAATGCATCTTATGCAATGCCTGACATACATTTCGGATACGGGTTTCCAATTGGCGGGGTTGCTGCTTTTGATGCAGAAGATGGGATAATATCGCCTGGCGGTGTTGGTTTTGACATCAGCTGTGGAGTAAGGCTGCTTCGTACAAACATTGAAGCTTCAGGCATAAAGAGCAGGCTGGAAGATATCATGCACAGGCTTTATGCTGCAATTCCCAAAGGTGTTGGCAGCAAGGGAAGGATAAAGCTGTCAAAGCAGGAAATGCAAAAATTGTTTACGGGCGGTGTTCCCTGGGCAATAAAGAGCGGATACGGATGGGAAGAGGACAGCATATGCGTTGAGGAAGGCGGCTGCATGGAAGGAGCAAACCCTGATTATGTCAGCAGGGAAGCATATGAGCGGGGAAACGACCAGGTTGGCTCACTTGGTTCGGGCAACCATTTCCTTGAGCTGCAGAGAGTCAGCAAAGTTTATGACGCGGAGGCTGCAAAAATCATGGGCCTTTATGAAGGGCAGCTGACCATAATGATACACTCGGGCTCAAGAGGGCTTGGCCACCAGATTTGCGGTGATTACCTCAAAGTCATGCAGCAAACGCCTTTCTGGCGAAATGCACCCGTTGCAGACAGGCAGCTTGCATGCGCGCCCTTAAATTCTGCAGAAGGCAAGAGGTATTTTGGGGCAATGGTCTGTGCAATTAATTATGCAATAGTAAACAGGCACTGCCTTGCTCACTGGGTCAGGCTTGCCATAGAGCAGGTTTTTGGCTCATCTTCAAAAAAACTTGATATGGGTC
>CAZGTW010000013.1:10214-22677 GCA_964528815.1 uncultured Actinomycetota bacterium
AGGCTTGCCATAGAGCAGGTTTTTGGCTCATCTTCAAAAAAACTTGATATGGGTCTTGTTTATGATGTCTCACATAATATAGCAAAAATAGAGGCCCATAAAATAAATGGAACTGAGCGAAAAGTCTGTGTTCACAGAAAAGGCGCAACAAGAGCGTTCGGGCCGGGAAGCGCAGGAGTGCCGGAAGTCTATAAAGACACGGGCCAGCCGGTAATAATTCCCGGTGATATGGGCAGGTACTCTTTTATAATGGTTGGTACCAGGCAGGCAATGCAGGAGAGCTTTGGCTCAACATGCCATGGAGCAGGCAGGGTACTTAGCAGGACACAGGCAAAAAAACAGATAAACGGCGCAGAGCTTCAAAGGCAGCTTTTAAAAGATAAAGGTATAGTTGTGCTTGCCCAGAGCCTTTCAGGGCTTGCAGAGGAGGCGCCTGCAGCTTATAAGGATGTCAGCGAAGTGGTTGAAGTTGCCCACAATGCCGGATTGTCAAGAAAAGTAGCCATGCTCGAGCCTTTAGGTGTAATTAAAGGTTAAATTGTAAAATCAATAATTATTCTCAGCTATTTCTCAGCAAATTGTATTTTTATTCACTTAAATATTCTTTCAACAAGACAATATCATAATTATATTTTTTTACCCTGGAAAAAAGCTTTTCGTCAGCAGTTATAAACTGTGTTTTCAATTTTTCTGATATTGCAATATAAATCGAATCATATATTGAGCAAGCTGTTAATTGCGATACTTCATATTCTTTTGAAGAGCTCATCTGTTCTTTCGTTTCTGATTTGCCTGATATCATCAACAAGGGAGTGCCCTTTAAATACTCCTTCAAGATAGAGATCTTTACCTATTTCAGTTAAATACTCTATTGCTTTTTTCCTTTTCTTAAGTGCAGTATATTCATCAATTTTTTTGAAATAAATATTTACAGCATCGGCAAAGAATTCTGACCGGATTTACTTAATATTATTTATAAAAATTTAAAATATTTTGTAATAAATGCCTTATTTATTTTAAATTTTTCTTTTTTTATGCTAAAATTTTAAAAAATAATGGTTTTTGCAGTAATTTTTAAAAAATATCGCTTAATTTTCATTTTTTTTAAATGTTTTTTAAAAAAATCCTGCTGAATCAGTATTTTTATTATCATTGCAATAACAATTATTTAATAACGGGGTGATTTAAATGCGAGGACTGGATATTCTTACCGAATTTTCAAAGAAAGCCGGTGAAAAACTTGAGCCAAAAAACATCAAAATAGATGATACAACATTGCGTGACGGTGAGCAGACAGCAGGCGTGGTATTTGCAAATGATGAAAAAATCTATATTGCAAAAATGCTTGACCGAATAGGTGTACACCAGATAGAGGCAGGCATTCCCACAATGGGCGGGGATGAGAAAGATGCAATAAAAGCAATAACTGCACTTAATTTAAACTGCAGCATACTTGGCTGGAACAGGGCAGTCGTTTCAGACATTGACGACTCAATTGAATGCGGCGTAGATGCAGTGGCCATTTCTATTTCATCATCAGACATACACATCGAACACAAACTCCGTAAAAGCAGGGAGTGGGTGCTGGAAAGCGTGCGCACCTCTGTTGACCATGCAAAGAAATATAATCTATATGTGTCAGTAAATGCCGAAGATGCTTCAAGATCCGATATGGAATTCCTGCTTCAGTTTGCCCGTACCGCAAAAGACACAGGCGCTGACAGGATGAGGTATTGTGACACGCTGGGCATTCTTGACCCTTTTGAGACTTTCATGAGGGTTAAGACAATAAAAGATATTGTGGGCATTGATATAGAGATGCATACGCATAATGACTTTGGAATGGCAATTGCAAATGCCATTGCAGGGGTAAAAGCAGGGGCGACTTATGTAAACACTACAATTAACGGGCTCGGCGAGCGTGCAGGCAATGCTTCATTTGAGGAATTTGTCATGGCGCTTAAATACCTTGAGAATGTAAATATGGATATAGATACAAAACTCTTCAGGGACCTTGCCGAGTATGTGGCAATTGCAAGCGGAAGGTTCCTGCCGACCTGGAAACCGATTGTGGGGGCAAACCTTTTTGTTTATGAAAGCGAGATAAGGGCAGCCACTACTCTTAAGGACCCTAAAACATTTGAACTTTTCGGGCCAGAAGACGTCGGCCTTGAACGCAAGATAATAATAGGCAAGAGCTCGGGTGTTAATACCCTTACGCATAAGCTCAAGGAACTTGGCTACAAAATAGGTGAAAAAGAAGCAGCAGAACTTGCTGAAATAATAAGGGAAAAAGCCCTGCTTTTAAAAAGGGCGCTTTTCGACAGTGAGATCATAGACTCATACAATTCATTTATGGGAGCAAGGGCTGCCAAAGCTGCTTCTGACAGCAAAGGAGGTAAATAATTATGGCTGGTGAATTAAAGGAAAGAAAAATCAATATAATAGATACTACACTTCGAAACGGCGAGCAGGCTGCAGGAGTAGTTTTTTCAAAGCATGAAAAAATCAGGATAGCCAGGATGCTCGATGAAATAGGAGTTCCTGAAATTGAGATAGGCACACCAACTATAGGCCCGCTTGAAAGGGAGATAATAAAGGAAATCGCGGCTTCAGATATTAAAAGCAAGCTTTTTGTTTACTGCGAGGCTTCACCTGAAAATGTGGAAGTTGCTGATTGCTGCGGAATAAAAAATTTAATACTTAATATATCGACCTCTGACCTGCATATAAAAGTCAAGTATGATAAGAACAGGACATGGGTTTTAAACCAGCTCAGGGAATCAATCAGTGCCGCAAAAGAGCATGGTATGGAATTTATTATCAGTGCCGAAGATGCAACCAGGACCGACCTTGAATTCCTGCTTAAGGTCCTTAACCTTGCACAGAAAAGAGAAGCTTACAGGTTCAGGATCTGCGACACAGTATCAAGGCTTGACCCTTTCAGGACCTTTATGCTTATAAATAACATACTTAACAATACTGAATTCCCCATTGAAGTTTATAACCATAATGATTTTGGCATGTCCACAGCAAATGCAATGGCTTCAATCAGGGCAGGGGCAGTCAGCCTTGTCACCAGCGTAAGCGGTATTGGCGAGGGCACAGGCAATGCGGCACTTGAAGAAATAGTAATGGCCCTTAAATACCTTGAGGACGTAGACCTTGGAATAAATACTGCAAAATTCAGGGAAATAGCAGAGTATGTCGCAAAGGCAAGCGCAAGAGCCGTGCCTGTCTGGAAAGCAATTGTGGGGACCAATGTATTTGCGCATGAATCGGGAATACATGCAGATGGTGTCCTTAAAAACCCGCGCAACTATGAAGTTTTTGAACCGGGCGAAGTCGGCCTTACAAGGCAGCTAGTTGTAGGAAAACACTCGGGCTCCCATACTATCCTTCACAAATTCAAGGAATTTGGAATAGAGCTTACAATCAATGAGGCAAATGATATACTTGCACTTTCCAGGGCAATGTCTGTAGATTTAAAGAGGCCGCTTTTTGATAAGGAGCTGATGTATATATATAAGGATTATGAAGGCAAAAAACCGGTCAAACAGGAAGCTGATGATGCAGATGTTTAAAGTCAATGTTTCAGGATCAATAACAATTTTTGAAGGGAGCTTCTATGCCTAATACGATTTCAGAAAAGATCCTGGGTGAGCATGCAGGAAGGGACCTTGTTGCAGGCGACATTGCAGTTGTAAATGTCGACGTTGTAATGGCGCAGGATGGCACTGGTCCTCTTGCAGTAAGCCAGATAAAAAAATTGGGTTTTTCTAAAGTTGCAAACCCTGACAAATCGATTTTTTTTATTGACCATGGTGCCCCCAGCCCCCGAAAGGAACTTGCTGACTCCCATAAGGTTTTGCGTGAGTTTGCTGCACAAAGCGGTGCCCGGTTAAGCGACATAAACGAAGGCGTGTGCCATCAGGTGCTTGTTGAAACTTATGTATGCCCGGGCAATATTGTCATAGGGGCAGATTCGCATACGTGCACATCGGGCGCGCTTGGAGCTTTTGCAACAGGCATGGGTTCAACTGATATTGCAGTGGGCTTTGCCCTTTCAAAGACATGGCTGATGGTTCCCCATACCATTAAAGTTAATTTTAACGGTAAAATGCCTGCCGGGGTTTATGCAAAGGACCTTATAATCTATCTTATAGGAAAAATAACTGCTGACGGGGCCACATACAGGGCCCTTGAGTTCGGTGGAAGCACAGTTGAACATCTCGGGATGGAAGACAGGTTTACCATTTCAAACATGGCCGTTGAAGCAGGCGCAAAAACCGGGCTTTTTGAAACTGATGAAATTACAAAAGAATACCTTCAAAAACAGCAAAGGCCGGCCGGATGTTTTAAGGAAATATTTGCAGACAAGGATGCAACCTACCAGCAGGTAATAGATATAGATGTCACTAAAATCGAGCCGATCATCTCAAAACCCCACACAGTGGATAATACAGTGTTTGTAAGAGAGATAGAGAAGACAAAAGTGGACCAGGTCCTTATCGGGACATGTACAAACGGCAGGCTCAGCGATCTTGCACTTGCAGCTAAAATACTTGAAGGAAAAAAAATAGCTCCATGGGTAAGGCTGCTTGTCGTTCCTGCTTCAAAAGGCGTCTACCTGGATGCAATAAAAGCGGGGGTAATTGAAAAACTTATAAATGCCGGGGCAACAATCATCAACCCGGGATGCGGGCCATGTGTAGGCGTGCACGAAGGCACACTTGCTGACGGTGAGGTGTGCCTTTCCACACAGAACAGGAACTTTAAAGGCAGGATGGGTAACCCTGAAAGCTTCATTTACCTTTCTTCGCCTGCTACAGCTGCTTACAGCGCAATTAAAGGTTACATATCCGATCCGAGGGAGGTGCTGGTATAATGGCAGATAAAAATAAAAAAAATATTGTTGAAAATGAAGTGAAAACACAGGAAAATAAAGTCCAGCCAGATGAAGACAGGGGAATTCTTGAAGGCAAAGCCTTTAAATTCGGTGATGACATATCAACGGACCTTATTGCACCGGGAAGGTATTTCCATCTTCGTTCAAATCTGACTGAGCTTGCAAAACATGTTCTGGAGGATGCCGATCCTGAATTTGCAAAAAAAATACAGGCAGGCGATTTTGTCGTGGGAGGCAAAAACTTCGGGCTTGGTTCATCAAGGGAGCATGCCCCTACTATTATAAAGATTGCAGGCGCAGGCGCAGTTCTTGCAAAATCCTTTGCAAGGATATTTTTCAGAAACAGCATAAATATCGGCCTTCCGGTCCTTATTTGCGACACGGATAAAATCGATGAAGGTGACAGACTTCAAATAGATTTAAGGAATGGGGCAATAAAAGATATCACAAAAAATATTGAACTGAGATTCAATCCGCTTCCTGAGGTAATGATAAAGATACTTTCCGAGGGCGGCCTGGTTGAGCATATAACTAAAAACAAGGGGTTTAATCTATGAGCCATAAAATTACTTTGATTCCCGGAGACGGCACCGGGCAGGAAATAACACAAGCCACAAAAAGGGTCATTGAAGCAACCGGCGTAAAAATCGACTGGGATATAGTCGATGCAGGCGCCGATGTATATGAAAAAGAAGGGACGGTGCTTCCGGAAAGGGTTTTAAAATCCCTTGAGAAGAACCGCATTGGCCTTAAAGGTCCCATTACCACTCCGGTAGGTACTGGTTTTAGAAGCGTAAATGTGGCGCTGCGCAAGATTTTTGACCTTTACGCATGCGTAAGGCCATGCAAAAGCTACAAAGGGGTGCGCAGCAGGTATGACAATATTGATCTTGTTATAATAAGGGAAAACACCGAGGACCTTTATGCAGGAGTCGAGTTTGAACAGGGGAAAGAAAATACCATAAAACTTATTGATTTTATTTCTGGCATAAATGAAACTCCGGTAAGAAAAGACAGCGGAATATCAATCAAGCCCATTTCTATTACAGGTTCTGAAAGGATAATAAGGTTTGCTTTTGAATATGCAGTAAAAAACGGCAGGAAGAAAGTAACCGGTGTGCACAAGGCAAACATCATGAAATACACGGACGGCCTTTTCCTTGAAATATTCAGAAAGGTAGCGGCTGATTATCCGCAGATAGAGTCAGAAGACAGGATAGTAGATAATATGTGCATGCAGCTTGTCCAGAAACCTGAGTTATATGATGTGATGGTTCTTCCCAACCTTTACGGGGACATACTTTCTGACCTGGCTGCAGGACTTGTCGGCGGGCTCGGTGTTGCGCCGGGGGGCAATATTGGAAAAGACATGGCACTGTTTGAACCGACCCATGGAAGTGCGCCAAAATATAAAGGCATGAATAAAGTAAATCCTGTTGCACAGATGCTTTCTGCGGTAATGATGCTCAGTTATATAGGAGAGCAGAAATGTGCCGATGTCATGGAAAATGCCATAGCGCAGGTAATTGCAGAAGGCAAAAGCGTCACATATGACATGAAGCCGAAACCGGATGATACAACTGCAGTAGGGACAAGCCAGATGGCAGATGCTATAATAGGAAAAATTAAATCAGCTTAAGGCAGGATAAATAAACCTTATTATAAAAGGAGGAAATGAAATGGCTATTTTTGCAAGACTTGCTGATCTTCTCAAGGCAAATATTAATGACCTGATTGACAGGGCAGAAGACCCTGAAAAAATGGTCAAGCAGATTATCATCGATATGGAAGAACAGCTCCAGAATGCTGTACAGGGTCTTGGTTCAGTAATGGCAAGCGAGCGCCAGATGCTTAAGCAGCTTGAAGAAGCAAAGGCACAATCAAAGATGTGGGAAGACAGGGCGAAAACAGCACTCAAGGATTCAAACGAGGACCTTGCAAGGCAGGCTGTAGACAGCAAACTTAAGGCAGACGCCAACATTGCACAGTATGAGAAGATGCATGCAGAGATTTCCTCCCAGCTTGCGACACTTCGTGAGCAGGTAGAGATATTAAAGACAAAACTTGCAGAGGCCCGTACCCGCCAGTCGCTTCTTGTTGCAAGAGATAAAGTAGCAGACGCCAGAAAAGAAGTTTCAAAAGCAGTAGGTGACCTTGACAGCTCTGGCGCTTTTGCGAAGATGGATAAAATGGAAAAGAAGATTGCAGAAAAAGAAGCCCAGGCCGACGCAGCTTTTGAGATATCCGGCATAGATGCCCAGCAGAAAGATCCTTTTGTAGAGATTGAAAAGAAAAAAGCTGCAGATGATGAACTGGCGCGCCTCAAGGAAGAACTTTCAAAAGAATAGCCCGATTCAAGCTTTAATACCTTTGATATAAAGCAATCATTTTTATTAAAATCCTTAATAACCGGGGGTAAATCAATTATGGCAGGAATTATAATAGGTGCAATTATGCTGGTCCTTGGTGCGCTGCTTGCAATCCTTGTACCGATAAAAATAAAAAATAAGAATATTGAAATCAGGTTTATGAAGACAACCCCAATAGATGAACTTAAAGCCATTCTTGATAGCAATGCTGCCGCTGGGCTTGAAGGATACAGGCATTATGTGGAGCTTATAGGGCAGGCATCACCACAAAAAACAATTAAAGCGCCTTTTTCAGGAAGGGATGTAGCATATTACAGTGCTGACCTTTACCAGGTCTATGAGCAGAAAGAAACAGTTACAGATAAAACAGGGACAAAACAGACAGTTAAAAATAATGAATCCCTTATGACAAGCGACAAAAGTTCTGAACCAGTGATTGTCAAGGAACCTTCTTCAGGAAGTGAAGTTATCATTGATATAAATCAGTCAGGCATACAGCTTGACAGCCTGCAGTCGTTTAATAAGTTTGAGCCGCTTGCCAATATTAAGAATTACAGCTATTTTAATAATTACCGTTACAGCGAAATGGGTGCAAGGACCCTGGGTTTTAAAATGGTGGAGCGCACGATTCCTTCCGGGCAGAAAGTTTATGCACTTGGGGAGGCAAGTATTGATAACGGTAAAATAGTCATGGGCAGGCCGAAAGACAGCAAGCTTCCTTTCATATTATCAGTCAGGGATAAGAATGATATTGTCAGGACAAACAGGTCCGGTGCAAATGTGGCACTTGTCTTTGGCATATTGATTGCTATTGGCGGAATATTGATGATGATATTTGTGCGGTAAATTGTTTAATTTCCTGGTTGGATTATAATTCAGGTAATAATTTTCATTGTTTCCTGAATAAAAAAATGGACAGAGAAGAAGAATTAACTAAGAATTCATATAAAAAAAGGGTCGCCCTTTTTTCCCTTATTGTCTCTGTAGTACTGGTTCTAGTAAAAGTCCTTATAGCTGTTCTTTCAAACAGTATGGGGGTTTTTTCAGAGGCAATAAATAACGGGCTTGATCTTGTCGCAGTGTTGATTACATTTCTTGCAGTAAGGATGGCCACAAGGCCGGCTGACAAGGACCACACTTACGGGCACGGAAAGTATGAAAATCTCTCGGCTTTTTTTGAAATCATAATAATAACAATATTATGCTTATTTATAATCTACAGGGCCATAGAGCGCATAATCCTTAAGAATTTTGAGCTAAACCTGAATATTTATATATTCATAGTGCTTGCAGTATCGATAGCAGTAAATATTGTAAGAGTATATTTTATTGGAAGCGCCGCTAAAAGGTACAATTCAATGGCATTCAAGTCAAACTTTTTAAATTACTCAAGTGATATTGTAAGTTCCATTATTGTAATAATAGGGCTCTTTGTTTCAAGCAAAGGGTATCCTCTGGCCGACCCAATTGCTTCTATTGCAGTGGCTCTTATTATTATGGGATTTTCAGCAAGGCTTGCAATAAAGGTAATAAGGAATTTTCTTGATTACATTCCAGCAGAAATTACAGAAAAAGTTGCAAAAATACTTGATGCCATACCGGAAGTAAAATCCTATGGAAAAATACAGATCCATGAGGTAGGAGATATCAGATTCATAAATCTCGGGATAAATGTTGACGACAATACATATATTACAAGGATGGAAAAAACCAAGGAAAAAATAAAACAGGAAATACTGTCAAGTTTTCCCGGCTCAGAAATAGTCATGGAGATAAAGCCGTCTCTTTCAGAGGATAACATTGACTGTACAGTTAAGGAGGTGCTTTTAAATGAAGCATTTGTTAAAGATATACACAATATTTTTATATATAACGTAGGCAACAAGGTCGATATTTCTGTGCATCTTGAACTTCGAAGTACGCTTAGCCTTGCCGAGTCAGAAAGACTGACAGAAAAAACAGAAACAGAAATAAAGGAAAAAATAAAGAACCTCCGCAATCTTTATATCCACATAGAGGATGCCAAAAAAGATGAGAGCTGGGATGATATTACTTCATCATCAGAGCACCTTATTGAAAAAATAAAGGAGAGAATATCTGCACTTGTATCGCCCGATACGTGCCATAAATTTACAGTACTTGAAAGAAATGGAGCATATAATGTGGCTTTTCATTGCAGGCTCGACCGTGACATGGAGGTCGAAAAAGCACACTCGATTATAAGCGAAATAGAAGACAGGATAAAAAGGATTTCCCCTAATATCAGGGAAGTCTCTATCCATATGGAGCCCATTTAAACTTCTTTGGCCGAACTACCTTTTCCTGCATTAAAATAATCAATTTTTCATAAAAAATGCCGATAAATATTTAAATAGTATTTAAATAACAGATATTTCATTTTTATAAAAACACGGCATTGGAGGGACAGTGAGTTTACGTGCAAGGATGCTTGCAATAACTTCTTCCGTTATTTTTGCAATGATTGTGATTATTTTTACAGTTACAGGTTTTGTTTTCCTGCGAAATTTTGACTTGCTTCAGAACCAGAAATCTGCAAGTAACATGCTTTCAGTTGCTGAGCTTCTTTCAAATGATATGGCAAAGCTTGAATCAACTGCCAGGGACTGGGCATCATGGGATGATACTTATGATTTCATAAGTGATTCCAGCCAGCAATATATAGATACAAATCTTATTGATAACAGTTTTGAAAACCTTGGGTTGAATTTCATGCTGTTTACAGACGCAAACGGCAATATTGTCTTTAAAAAATCATATGATTTAGAAAATGCACTGGATATGGAAATACCACAGGAGCTGCTTGATTATTTTGCACCGGGCAGCAGCCTGTTAAAATATGAGGATGGTTCTGAAGGTAATACCGGAATCATAATGCTAAAGGATGATCCCATGCTGATTACTTCTCTTCCTGTGCTGAGAAGTGACGGCACGGGCCCTTCCAGGGGTTCAATGGTCTGGGGCTACTATATAAATGAAGCTGTAATGGCAAATGTCTCAAGAACACTTGGGCTTGAGGCTAAAATCATTAAAATCAATGACAGCTCCGGTTATGACAGCAGTATCGCAGGCATAATCGATTCAATAAAGTCTCAATTAAATCAGACAAGTATACAATCGGCAGTTAAAGAAGGTGCTGACACCAGGCCGATTTATCTTGAGCCAATTGACCGTAAAAATATAAATGGCTATTTGCTTGTCGATGATATTTTTGGCAAACAGGCCCTGCTTGTCAAATCAGCAATGCCAAGAGATATTTACAGCCAGGGTTTCAGTTCGCTTATATTGCTATCCATCATGATACTGGCAGGCGGATTTGCTATTGGAACCGTGCTGGTGCTGATACTTGACAGGTGGGTTTTAAAAAGGATATTAGGGCTGTCTCTGGAAACAAAAGAAATAGGAGCCCTGCCTGACAGTAGCAGCAACCTTAAGGTTAAGGGAAGAGATGAAATCTCAAATCTTGCAGCAGAGATAAACTCTATGCTGGATTCCATACGAAAACATAAAGCTATGCTGACGCATCTTGCAACACATGATTCACTTACAGGAATAGCAAACAGGAGGATATTTGAGAGTGAACTTTCAAGGGCCATTGCAAAAGCTTCCAGGGGCATTAAAAGCTTTTTAATTTTTCTGGATATCGATAATTTCAAGATTATAAATGATACATACGGGCATGCTTTTGGGGACAAGGTCCTGATTTCAGTTTCCCAGGAAATAAAAAATAACATAAGGACCGAAGATGTAGTAGCAAGATTCGGGGGAGATGAGTTTACAGTATTAATAGAGCAGGATAGTATTGAAAAAGCAAGGATTGCCGGTGAGCGGTTAAGGGAGGTAATCAGCCAGTTTAATATAGGTTTTACAGAAGAGAATTTTAATTTCAGTGTTTCCATGGGCATGGTCCCGATTGAAGGATTTGAGCCGCCCAGCCTGCTTCTTTCATGGGCCGATAAGGCAATGTATGAAGCAAAGACAACAGGTAAAAATAAACTGGTCATTTTTGATAAGGGAAGTGAGATTAAGGGAGACAGCCTGGAAACACTTGAACATATAAGGAAAGAAATAGACAATAACCGCATGGAGCTGCACTTCCAGCCCATCCTGAATCTTTACAGCAGGGAAGTATTATACCATGAAGCGCTGGTAAGGCTTAGAGATAAAAATGGCGCCATTTTAATGCCGGATATGTTTATACCGCTGGCTGAAAAATACGGGCTTATAGGAAAGCTTACATTAGGGGTATTAAAGCATGTTTTGGGGCTGATTAAAAAAGAGGCATGCAAATGCGTGTTTATTAACCTTTCAGTCAAGTGTTTCCTGGACGATGCGCTTCTTGAGGAAATGGAAGATGTAATAAGGCAAAGCAGGATCGATCCGAGCCTTCTGGGTTTTGAGATTGCAGAATCTGCCATGTTTAATGATATTGTCCGAGTTACTGAATGGATGAAGAAAATGGAAAAACTGGGGTGTAGATTTGCTATTGATGATTTTGGAACAGGTTTCAGCTCTTATAGTGTATTGAGTGAGCTTCCCTTTGAATTCTTTAAAATTGATGGCTCAATAATAAAGGCTATAAGCAATGACCATCATCATTCTTCAATGGTAAAATCAGTAAATATCCTTGCAAGAATGCTTGGCAAAAAAACAGTAGCTGAGTGGATAGAAAGCAGTGAAGCTGTAAATGCAGTAAAAGAGCTTGGTATTGAATACGGTCAGGGATACCACTTTGGCATGCCCGGACCGGAAATTAAAACAAGCTAAAATTATGACAGGCCAATTTTTTTCCTGAAGTTATTCCAGAAGTTTTCAAGGTTTGCCAGGTAATCTGTTTCAAATTCATATTCCAGCTCAAACACGGCATATGCCTTATTTTGCTCAAGATGTTTGCAAACATCAGGAAGACCATTGCATTCAATGCTATTAATAGCGGTAAAGAATATTTTCATCTGTCCGACAATCGCATCCATCTGGTGGCAGTATATCTTAATCCTTTCAATTCTGTTGCATGACATTACAAAATGCGATATTCCAAGATTTGCTGCCTTAATGTAAATATGCTGCTGGGTTTCCTGTTCAATATATCCGCCTTCTCCTGAGAAGTACCCATTATAAGGAAGGTCACCGCACACAACAGGCAATAATTGTATGCTGTTGCATTTAT
>CAZGTW010000014.1:0-17280 GCA_964528815.1 uncultured Actinomycetota bacterium
CTGATTAAAACAGCATGCACAATAATTATCCTGATTTTAAATCCGGAAGAATTGAGTGTTTAGTTGTCTAAATAGTTTTCGGCTTGATTATCTTAGCACAAATATTATTATTTTTCTATAATTTCGATTCCTGAAATTTTTTCATAGAATTTTGCTATTGCACTGTGGTCAAGCTCCCCATTATTCCTGCACCAATAAAACCAGCAGGTTTCATGTCCAGGTTCCTTTTAATATAAAATAACTACAAAAACAAATTTAGGTGCGAGAGTTATTTTTTACGGATTTAATATAATCAAAAAAAGCAATATTATTTTTTATTATAACAGGTACATCAAGGTTGAAGGGGCATTTTTCGGAGCATTTCCCGCACTGGGTACATTGTCTTGCGACATCAACTTTTTGTTCCAGGCCAGGATTCCAGAAATCATTTTCAGGAAATTGCCTGTAATAAACTTCAATAAAATTTATGTCGGTTATCTCGATACCTTTTGCAGAACACGGCATGCAATAGCCGCATTGCCTGCAGAACCTGTCCCCAATCTCATTTGATAGCTTGGATATTTTTTTCTTATCATTTCCGTCAGGTATATCATCCCTGCCGGCAAACATGATATTCTGTTCAAGCTCTTTTTTTGACTGCATTCCTGCAACCGGTATTACTTCAGGATATAGTCTCAGGAATTTAAAACACAACTCGATATCAAGCAACCTTCCTCCGCCAAAAG
The DNA here is from genome assembly GCA_964528815.1 of uncultured Actinomycetota bacterium. Classification (GTDB taxonomy): domain Bacteria; phylum Actinomycetota; class Humimicrobiia; order Humimicrobiales; family Humimicrobiaceae; genus Fen731. The sequence continues at coordinate 726 of CAZGTW010000014.1, forward strand.
GTTTCATTGCTAAAATTCCGGTATTATTATCCATGAATCTGCCATATATCTTTTTTTCAACATATTCTGTAGAAATGAAATTTAATGGAATCATTATTACGGAAAAATCCGCGACTTCAAAAAATCTTTTAATTACTGCAGGGTTGTGGCAGGAAAAACCTATGTGTAAGACTTTGCCTTTACTTTTTTCCCTGGCAAGGGCATCTATTACTCCAGAGTTGATTAATCCTTCAAACTCGGCTTCCTTTGAGATATTATGAAAAAGATATATGTCGATATAATCTGTATTTAGCCTTTTCAGGCTAAGGTTAAAATCCTTCAGGAAATCTTTTTTATTGCGGCTTGCTGATTTGGAGATTATGCGGACATTTTTTCTTATGTTTTTTAATGCCTTTCCAAGAATCTCTTCACTGTTAAAATATGCATTTGCTGTATCTATTAAATTAATGCCTTTTTCATATGCCGATCTTATAAGGCTGATGGCATCTTTTTCATCAATCCTTGTTATCTGGATTGAGCCAAAAGCCAGTTCTGAGACCCTCAGGCCTGTTTTACCTAAAATCTTATATCTCATGGATGCTTCTCTTCCCAAACCTTTCTGGTAAAGGTTCGACCGCATTTTCATATATACAATAGTGCTTTTGGATACTATTTTGCCTGTAATTTAAGCCTAAATACCAGGTGCAATTGAAAAAATTGCCTTAACCATGTGGTCAGTGTAATTTATAAGCTGGTACCTGGTCCCTTCAGGTATAAAGAATGCTTCATCCTGTGCCACATCATAAGCCTGTAAAGTATCAGTTAAAAATACTGTAATCGGACCTGCTTCGATATTTAGGCAGCAGTCACCTTTATGCGAATCAGGTTCTGAAGCTCTGCAACCGACTCCACCGGCCGGAAGGATGAATTCACCCATATGGCACAGATCGTTGGATACAAAAAACTTTATAAGCATTGGATACTCTGTCCCATGTACGTTAAGCAGTTTTTTCTCTTCAGTTATATGATAAAAAAGTATCGGCTCCTTCCTGCAGTCAGGGCCAGCTACCGGCCACCTGCCTATATCATCTGTGGTGCCATGGATGTCCCACTGCTGCATCTGGGGATAGCTTTTCAGCCTTGAATTGTATTTGCCTTTGTACATTTTCATATTTTCACCGGCAAAATCCATTGGCGGTTCCTGGTCAAGCCAGATCTTTGGCGCAATTATGTAGAGTACTTTCATTATGCCCTGCCCGAAATTGTATCCTTTATGATACCCACCCATGGGAAGAAGCAGGGCCTCACCTTTATTTACATTTATGAACTCGCCAAGCACAGGGTTATGCTCGGTCAGCGTACCCTCAACTATATAATAGACTTCATCACCGGCATGCAGATCCGGTGGATTGTAAGTACCCCCCGGACCAAGCTGCCATGTACCCACTGTAAGCTTATCTGTACTAACAAATAACTGGTTCAGGTCACTGAAGTGAGCAACTTCTGCAGGGTAAATAAAGTTCTTTATTAGATCCCCCTTTATGTGCAGCGGCCTTTTTTTGTCAGACGGAAACGGATAACTTCCAAAAGTAAATTCCTGCTCAGGCATTTTTTCTCCTTTTCAATATCTTTTTTCCGAAATTATTAATTTATATGTTAATAAAATAGTTTATATGTATTGTTAATTTGCCTTGGTAATTTGCCTTATTAATTTGTCTTGTTTATAAATTAAGCTTAATTATCGCATTACCCTCTGTTTTTTATCTATGCTGCAGAAAATACCAGGCATATCAACATATCATAAAGCTACTGCCATGCTATTGCCCTTACAGGTGAACCGTCTGCATTAAGTATATTAAGAGGCAGAGCACTAAAAAACATCCTTTTACTGGACTGCCCGTTTAAAACTATTTTAAGGTTTACCAGAGCTTCAATAATCACAATACCTGCAAGCAGGATCTTTTTATGAAAAGCGCCTTCCTGGCCAGGACCGTCCACAGAAGGGATATCCACACCGATGGCTTTTATGCCCATTGATATCAGGTAATCTGCTGCAGAAACAGAAAAATAAGGGAAATCCCTGAAATAATTATTTTTATAGCTTTTAGTTTCCCAGCCTGTCCTTATAATGAGGATATCACCCTGCTTTAAATCAAGCTTTTTTAATTCCTCGGCAGTTATCTGCTCATTTTCATTTTTTATAATTTCTGCAAAAAGTGCATTTCCCATGAATCTGTCAAGGTTTATCTGGTCAAGTGATGCCCCTCCATCTACATGATGCAGCGGAACATCAATATGGGTGCCGCTGTGGGTCCCCATACAAATGGAAAGAATATTTATACCTTTTTCTTTATATTTAATTGGTTGCGTGATGTTTATTACAGGATCACCAGGATAGGTCGGCAGCTCATTGCTTATTTTAAGGCTCAAATCATAAATTCCCGGGTTTTTCGATTCTTCTCCAAGCTGGCCGGAAATAAAAGCAACCCTTGCCGTCTCTTCTACAAGTTCGGCAATATCAAAACAGCCCGCAAGACCCTTATCCCAGGCAAGAAGCCCATGTGCTTCAAGAGTGATTGCTTTAACATATTCCGGGTTTTCCCTGACACATTCCGCAACAGCCAGGGCAAGCTCGCTGGAACCGGGGTCTGCATATCCCACCAGAGGGACTTTTTTTAGTTTCAGCTTTGAAGAAGCAGTAATTATCGGCACTGTCTTTTTAGTAATTGAATAAGCGGTGCAGTAGCTCGGGTGCACATGGATCACACAATCAATATCGGGCCTGTTTTTATAAATAGCCAGGTGAAGCGACGTTTCCTTGGAAGGCTTTTGGCCCTTTGCTCCTTCTATGATTTGGCTGTTTTCATCAACTGTAAGTATATCATCTTCCGTAACATCTCTTAATGACTTGCCTCCTGCAGTTATCAGGAACAGGTTATCATGCCTTGCGCTTACATTTCCGCCGGCTGCACCAACCAGCCCTCTCTGGTATGCCATGTTTGAATATTTTGCCACTTCTTTTTTTAAGTCATCAAACATTAAATTCCCTCCAGTCTTTTTGCTCCAAGCTCTGCAGCAAGCTCTATTGCTTTTACAAGGTTTGTTTCGTCAGCAATATTCCTGCCCGCAATGTCAAAAGCTGTGCCGTGGCCTGTTGAGGTCCTTATAAACGGGAGTCCCGCCAGCAGCGTCACTACGCTCCCAAACCCGAGCAGTTTCATTGCCATATTTGCCTGGTCATGGTACATGGCAATTACCAGGTCGTATTCCTTATTTTTTGCCTTTACAAAAACTACATCTGCAGGTACAGGGCCGACGGTATTTATCCCCATGCTTTTTGCTTTTTCTATAGCAGGGATAATTTGCTCTATTTCTTCCATGCCAAAGAGGCCTCCCTCCCCGGCATGAGGATTTAGCGCTGAAACAGCTATTAACGGGTTTTCAAGGTTAAAAAACTTTAATCCTTCATGTGACAATAATATCTTTTTTAAAACACCCTCATATGTCACCCTGTCGCAGGCTTCCCTAAGTGACATGTGTGTGCTGTACATCATTATCTTCAAATAATCCAGGACCAGTATCATTCCATAATTATTGGACCCTGAAAGCTCACCAAGTATTTCTGTCTGGCCCTCATAATTAAAACCTGCTGCTCTCATTGAAGCTTTATTTAATGGCGCAGATACTATAGCGCCTATTTTATTATCCATGGCCATCCTTCCGGCCTCCATTGTGTATTTTACTGCTGCACTTCCGCAATTGCTGTTTATTTTGCCGAATTTTAGCTTATCCATTTTTATATCATTGAAATCAAGCATATCGATTGTGCCGCAGCATGAATTTAAATCTTTTATATCTGATAAGAGATTAATATCAAGTCCAAGATTGCAGATGCTTATTATTTGTTTCAGCACATTTGCATCGCCTATTACAAATGGCCTGCACTGACCATAGATTGATGCATTTTTTAACGCTTTACAGGTAATCTCAGGGCCTATTCCTGCCGCATCCCCCATTGTAATTGCAATAACAGGTTTTTTCATTTTGCCAACTTTCATGTTTTAATATAAAAAACAATGATAAATATTAAAAACGGACATAATCCGGTATAAAAAATCATTTTGGCCAGTCTTAATCAAAAGGCAACCGGGCCAAAGGGTAATTGTAATTAATCATTTTTATTACTGACTCATCATCTCCTACAGAACCGCCTTTTATAAGGAGCTCTTTTCCCTCCAGCAACCCATCCTGTATGAGGCCGTAATCTATGCCATTCTCAATCTTATCCAATATGCAGATGCTACGGGTATTAAATCCCTTTAAAATATGAAAACTCGTTTCCCCTCCTGTAAGGATAAGCCTGCTGATTTTTTCTGCTTTTGATTTATCGGGCAGCAGTGACCTAACTATTTCCACAACTGCACCTAATATTAATTTCTCAACAGGTTCCCGTTTAAGAGTTTCACTGATTTTTAAAGTAATAAACACATCAGTTTTTTCAAGCATTTGATTTATCCTGGAAATATATTTACCTAATACTTTGCTGCCGGCAATATCAAAGGCTGCAGCATTTACCGGGTCCTTGCCTTGCAAAGCTATCCGGCCTATATCCCTGGTGCCGATGCCCGTCAATTCTTCAAAATCAATTACTTCCAGTGCAGCAACCCCTTCATTCCTGGCACGTAAAAGCTGCCTGTGTGAGATACTATGCATGCTTGCAGATACACCAAGGATTTTTTTTACCTTTACAGAAGACCTGGTCGAATTACCCTTATTATTTTTTTCTTTAATTTGCAGATTTTTTTTATTTGCAAAACACCCATTAATATCCCGCATGCAATTTCTTTTAATTGCTTCTATCAAGCCCAGTGAGCCCACCCATACTGCATCATTAATCGCCATTTCACTGATTATGCCATTAACCGCCTTTATTGAAATATATATATCTTCATCGGTTACTGAATCAAAAACCATTGTTTTAATGTTGTTTTCAATATGAGACTTTATTATTCTTTCAAGGTTTGCCTGGCCTCTTCTGATTTCTTCAAGCCTCAGTAGGGCTGGTTTCAGTTCTAAATCTTTTCCGAGAATATCCGGAACAAATGAGCTTTGTGCCTTTTCATGGAGTTCAAATGAAAAATCTGATTCGATCGGGAACCTGCCGTCTATTATCTGGAAGCCCCCGACAGTTATCCTGTTCATGGAAGGTATTGAATTTATAATAAATGCATATTTCCTGCCTGAAGATTTCATTAAAGCATCTGTTTCAGCAGCCACATTGCCGCGGTATGCTGTGTCTATTTTTTTTATGATTATCCCCGGACTGAATTCTTTGATTATTTGCGATAAACTGATTATAGCTTTGCAGGCAGATTTTTTATTTTCTGTCCTTGTATTTGTATTAAGTACGATTACACTGTTATCTTTTAAGGAATAGAGGTCTTCATGGCCCAGTGATGCAGATTCAATAAAGACTTTAATGCCACTGGAACCGTCCAGCAGCAAGGAAGCGCTGTTTGTCGCACCGGTCAGGTCATCCGCAATTACAAGTATTTTTTCCATTTGTATTACCCGGCAAATAATAAATAATATAAGTAATTTTTCTGCCTGTTTTACCCTGCAAATAACTGAATGCTTATTTTTTCCTTGCAAAATCCGACCGGGGCATAGGGATATAATCGGTTTCTCCACCCGATATATAGATATTCTGTCCGGTAATATAGGATGCATCTTCAGTACAGAGGAAAACCACAGGTTTTGCAACTTCTTCAACCTGGCCAACTCTTCCCAGTGGAATAAATGGCACCCAGTCGCCTGGATAATCCGGGTCTGTTTTCCTGTTTCTTTCAATATCGATAGTGCCGGGCGCTACTGTGTTAACCCTTATATTATAAGGAGCCAATTCAACTGCAAGCCCTTTTGTCAAAAGTGTCATCCCGCCCTTTGATGAAACATAAGGAATGAGGCAATCCATTGCACCATTTGCACCAAGGCTTGATATGTTTACAATTACGCCGCCGCCGTTCTTTATCATTTCCCGCGCTGAAAGCTGTGAAGCAAAGAAAACCCCTTTTAAATTGGTATCCATTGTCTTATCCCAGATCTCCTCAGTAATTTCAAAAACTGGTGTCCATAGAGCTATACCGGCATTGTTGACAAGGATATCTATCTTTCCAAAATAACCAGCTGCGCTTTCAACCATTGATTTGACTTCATCATACTTGCCGACATCAGCCCTGCAGATAAACGCTTTCTGATTTGTTTTGCTTTCAATTATTCCTTTTACCTCCAGGGCGCCCTCTTCATCACTGTTATAATTAATTAAAACATCACAACCTTCCAGGGCCAGCTCTATTGCTATAGATGAGCCAATACCCTTGCTTGCACCCGTTACAATTGCTGCCTTGTTTTTCAATCTCATTACTGCCCCCTTTCAAGGTTTTTGCTACTTACTTACCTGCCCGTAATAAGCATCTTTGCCATGTTTCCTGAAATAATGCTTTTCCTGCAATGTTTTTTTCAAGGGCTTTGTTTCATTATTAATTGTTTTTGTTAAAAAATTCTGACGGGCAATTTCCTCAAGAACTTTACTCATATAAACTGCATCATAAGCATCATCCCCCCATGTAAAAGGACCGTGCCCTGCCACAAGGCATGCCTTTACCTGCATATGATCAAGCCCGGCTTTTTCAAATGTCTCTACAATCAAAGTGCCAGTCTCTTCTTCATAGTCTTTGCTGATGGATTCGTCTGAAATAAAGCTGCTGCATGGCACATCACCATAAAAATAGTCTGCATGCGTAGTACCAAAACAAGCAATCGGCAGGGATGCCTGCGCAAAAGCTGTTGCATAACGAGAGTGAGTATGGGCAACACCGCCTATATGAGAAAATTCCCTGTAAAGCTTTAAATGGGTCTTTGTGTCTGAGGAAGGCCTTAAACTGCTATTTATTACCTTTCCATCAATATCCACCAGGACCATATCCTGCCAGGATAAACTGTTATAATCGACACCGCTAGGTTTTATTGCAATTATTTGAAGTTCCCTGTCTATTCCAGATACATTACCAAATGTAAAAATAACAAGTTTTTCCTCGACCAGCCTTTTATTTGCATAAAATACTTCTTTTTTTAGCGCAGATATTTTTTTACCTGTCATTTTTTTAAAACCACCCCAATATTCCGCTTTTGCTTTTTACTATGCTGTTCTACAAATGCTTTCTAAAATTACATGCTAAAGCTTAAATGCTGTTAAGCCATTACAGATAATTTTTTAAATAAGCTACTGCAGAAATTTACAGTATTATAAGGAAATCCTCTAACCTTTTACCGAGACCTAAATAAAGCTCGTAGAGGTTTTTATAAATTCTTACATTTTGGCCATCAGGATTATAAGTCTTTACAAACCTGCTTGCCATATTTTTTTGGGCCTGGTAAATATCCTTATAATACCCTGCTGCAACTGAAGCAAATATGGAAGCGCCAAGTGCAACTGCCTGTGCGGATTCCGCCACTTTTACCGGCATGTCCAGCACATCTGCAAGGATTTGCATAACAAGCGGGGATTTCTTCGGTATCCCGCCAATAGCTACGACTTCGTCAAATTTTAAGCCATCCTGCCGGAATCTTTCTATTATTGCTTTAGAGCCAAATGCTGTGGCTTCAACAAGCGCCCTGTATATTTTCGGCGCAGTCGTACCCAGGGAGAGCCCGGCAATTGCACCTTTAAGTTTCTGGTCTGCAAAAGGTGTCCTTCTACCGTTTAGCCAGTCAAGTGCAATAAGCCCTGTTTGCTGCGGGTCTATCTTCTGGCACTCTTTTTCAATTTCTTTTATTATTTTGTCCCGTATTTCTCCTGAAAGTTTTTTAGATACAGCCCTCTCAAGAGTTTTTGTTTTTTCGAGTATTTCTTTAAGCGGCCATGAAAGAATATCTTTAAACCAGGCATATACATCACCAAAGGAAGACTGCCCAGCTTCATACCCAATAAGCCCGGGTATTATTGAGCCATCGACCTGCCCGCAAATTCCTGCAATTAGATTCTCATTTTTTACTTTTGGGCCAACTGCCATATCGCAACAGCTGGTCCCAAGCACTTTTACAAATACACCATTCCTTATCTGCGCGCCCACTGCTCCCATATGCGGGTCAAAAGCCCCAACAGTTACAGCGATACCTTCATTAAGTCTCAGCTTATCTGCCCATTCTCTTGAAAGCCCGCCCGCTGAGATGTCTGATGTATAAGTATTTGTATAAAGCCTGCTCCTGAGACCTTTAAGCAGGGGGCTTATTTTTACAAGAAAATCTTCCGGCGGCAAGCCCTGCCATTCTTCATGCCACATAGCTTTGTGCCCGGCAGCACAGCGGCTTCTTTTAATGCCTGCAGGCGAAGTATTGCCTGACAGTATAGCAGGTATCCAGTCTGCCAGCTCCACCCATGAATAAGCATGTTGTCTTACTCCAGGGTCTATTTTTAATATATGCAGTATCTTTGCGAAAAACCACTCTGATGAATATACGCCACCGCTATATTTTGTATAATCTGTGCCTCCCCAGGTTTTTGCTGTACTGTTTATCAGTTCTGCCTCATCTACAGAGCTGTGGTCCTTCCACAGCACAAACATGGCATTCGGATTATCTGTAAATTCTTCCTTTAATGAAAGTACAGTTCCGTTTTCATCCACTGGTGCAGGAGTGGAGCCTGTGGTATCAATGCCTATGCCAATGACTTTTTCTGATGAACCTGGCGGCATTTTCTTAAGAGCCTGGCGGATCACATCAGAAAGAGATTCAATATAATCAAGCGGGTGATGCCTGAATATATTTTTTGAGGCATCCTGGTATTTGCCAAGTTTCCATCTCCTGTAATATGACACATGAGTGGATTCTTCTTCTCCGGTGTCGACATTTACAATAAGGGCGCGCACTGAATCTGTGCCAAAATCCAGGCCTATCACATACTTTTTATCCTTATTCCCGGCATTACTGGTTTTTTTTGCATTTCCTTTTAAAAAGGAGCTTTTATCTTTCTCTTTTAATAAATCAGAATTCTTATTTTTTTCTGGCATAAAAATCCTTCCATAAATATAAATATTATAGACTTAAGACTTCTTCTTCCCTCTGCCTGAAATATGTAACTGAGTCCCTTACAAGCCTGTCAAGCTTTGCAGGATCAGGATTGCCATACATGGCAGGATATGGATCGCCACCGGGTCCCAGGGGCTCAGGAGATAAAAAGCAGCAGCTATCATTGTTATAACCGATTATGTAAAGTGCCATTATTATTGTATCAAGATCAAGGAAGCCATCTCCAAGAGCACCCCTGTTTGTATCAGCCATATGAAGGTTTGTCAGCATGCCTTCAGCGTCAACAATAGCTTCGCCTATATGGGATTCCTCAACAAGCATATGGTAAAGATCGCCATTTATATGCTTAATGCCTGCACAGTCAACTGCTTTAATATATTCTTTTGCATCTTTAAAAGTGTGGCAGAAACTCACTTCCGCAGACCTTATCGGTTCAACCGCACCCCTTATTTCAGTTTGAACAAAAATATCTGCCACTATCTTTAATGTCTCAACAGACCTCTGGAATTCCATATCATCATATGGAGAAGGCCTTCCAACTGCACCGGGCACAATCAGGAAGTAGCGGGCCCCTACCTTGGCACCGAAATCAACATTTCTCTTTATATAATCAATTGCATTCTGCCTTATTATGGGCTTGTTTGCAGCCATATCATTATCAGGTGAAAACATGCCGCAGATTCCTGAAACTTTTATCCCGTAACTGTCAAGTACTTTTTTTACTTCTCCCGGCTTATATCCCAGGTCTGCTCCATAAAGGTTGCCATGGAGCTCGATATACTTAATACCAAATTTATTTAACCTTTTTACAGTAGTCTCAAAACTTTCCATGCCGAATCCCCAGTTTGACCATGAGAAATTAAGCCTGTTTTTAAAATTTCCAGGTTTTGCCTTTTTCAGCTCAATAAACCTTTCCCTTATTTGCCGGTTTTTTATTTCATAGTTTTGCAGTTTCATTTTGATTGCCCCTTCAAATATTAATTTTTTTACAATGCTTATTTTTTATCCGGCATATCCGGATTGCAATCGGGACCGAAGTGCTTCAGCATGACCAGCGGCTCCTGCCCGGTATTTTCTATGGTCACTCCCTTAATGGCTGAAGTGTATGGCACAAAGAATTCATCACGGGTTATATCGCCAAACCTTATCATATTCGGGCTTTCAAATGGGACTTCGTTTATCTTTCCATGTCCCTGGACTGTAATAAAGCCATAAGCACCGCTGTCTTTGATTGTGATTTTAGCACCAGAATATACAGTAAGCTCTTTGGCTGAAAATACCTCTTCACCGTGCACTTTGCCGTATACTACCCATCTTTCCACATATCCCTTTGATTTAGTATCTCCCAAAGGTAAAGGTATTAAATGGAATTTCTTTTTGAAATTCGGGTCGACATTAAGGTCCCAGTCAATGATATCCATTATATAATCAATGTCGTTCTTGTGCTTTTCGGGCACATCTTTTACAAGCAGGGAACGATCTATCGGTTTATTTGCAACAAGTGACTGGTACATGCCATACACATCTGACGCCCATTGGGGTTCGTAAGAACATAGAGAGCCGGGTGCATGCAATATACCGGGTGGAAGCAGCCACCCTGTTTCGACTTCCAGCCTGTATGCTTTTGAAAGGTTTGTTATCTTGTTGTCACCTTTCTCAAAGTTAATAAGGCATTGCTTTACCTGCTCTTTTGTTGTACCTGGTTCAAGCCCGAAGAAAGTATAAGGGAAATTATTTTCAGTAAAATTTACCTGGGGCGCAAAATAGTAAGCTTCGGGTTTTCCTTCCATCCCGACATTTTTTGCATGAGCCTTGCCAAGGTGAATATGATGAGGGAGCGCATCCATATTATCAAAGAATTTGGCAAATACTTTAAGCCCTCCCCATTTATTCATCACTTTATCGCCGAGTATTTCAGTTCCGAGAACAGAAATTATATCCCTCAGGAGCATTTTGCTGCCATCACAGTAAACATAACTCAGGCCTTCATCAGCCGGTGTCCCCGGCCCGTTATCTGCCGGGCAGGTGGAGGCAAACCACCTCTCATCTATACCGCCTCTTTTTGAGCCCAGGGCATACAAATCATCCACATGAAGCTTCAGCCTCCTGCCCGGGATGCAGAACACCCTTGGCACCCATGCCGGAAGAAGGTGAAGCAGGCCATTGCAGGATTCGAGAGCTTTTTTTGTAAATTGTTTTAATTTGTCTGACATTTGATTTCTCCTGTCTTAACTTTTACTTAATTTAATTTATTATTTATCAGTTTTATCAATCATGCTGTTCAATTTTTCCCTGTAATACTTGAATTCCTTCCACGGCACTTCAGGAGGGATAAAGTGATCTCCAAACGGGATAAAGCCGCCCTGTTTCAAGACCCATTCCACCGGTTCAAGGAATTCATCTATCCTTTTTTTACCAAGTGCTATATCAGATTTAGGAATTCCGCCCATTATCTGCAGGGTGGGATATTTTTTCCTTACCTTAACAATATCCATACCTGCCGATACTTCCATGGGATAAAGGCCTGTTATGCCGGCTTCCATAAACAACGGTATTAATTCATTACAGTCTCCATCCGTGTCAACAAAAATAATTTTAACTCCTTTGTTTTTCATGAAATCACATATCTTCTTATAAAAAGGCGATAAAAATTCTTTAAATACAGCAGGAGATATCATGGAACCCTTGCCTGCAGATACATCTTCCCAGATATTGCATAAATCTATTTCAAGGCGCGCCATTATTTCTTCCCACAAAGCCAGCCAGATATCAGTAAGCCTCGCAAGCATATCTTTTATTAAGTCAGGATGGTCATAGTAAAAAAGAAAAAGATTTTCATAACCAATAAGATGAGTAAGACTGCCGAAGAGTCCGTTAGGGTAGCCCCCGACCGCCAGAGGGTAATCCCTGTTCTTATATTCTGTAACAATTTCATCCCAGTTCCGGGGAAGCCTTTCTTTTATATTGTCCAGCCTCAGCCTTTCTTCTTTAAGCTTATTCCAGCTGTCCCAGTCTTTTACTAACCAGTCCAGCCCGCCGGGCAGTACCTGCTGGGATTTGGAATATCTTCTTGTGGCACCATCGATATCTATATAATCAATATATTTTTCATCTTCCATTAATATCCTGGGTTCAAAATCAGGGTAGACAAACTGTTCGGCACATACCAGCTGCTGGCAGGAATCCAGTGAAAAATAATCTTTAATATCACTGTCCAGAGGAAACCCCTGTGTGGGCCAGTAAAGCCCGCCTGTCATTGCTGCGATTCCTTTTGGAAGACTTATTTTTCTTTCAGGTTGGCCGTAAATTTTTTCAAACTCTGTCCTTGTCTTCCGCCATTCATTTGTCCATACGGCAGTATATAAAGAAGTTGTAGTATTTATTGTGTTTGCCGGTATTTTTGGATAATTTTTTAATGGCAATCCTTCTAAATACCACCTTTCAACAGTTGCTCCCCATACCCCAAACTCCCACTTATTGGGAGGTGCTTTTTTATTGAATCTCATAACCTCTAAAAATTTTTCCCTTGAATTCATAAATTCAACTCCCTTTATATAGCCCTGACTGAATCTCTTTTTACTATTTTCGGGTCCAGGATAAGTTTTGTATTTTCAAAAATTCCAGTTTCAAATTTATTGGTAAGAATCTCTGCAACTTTTTTGCCCATTTCATGCATATCATGATGGATTGTGGAAAGTCTTGGGTAAACAAGGTCAGAATAGCTTATATTATCATAACCCATAATTGAAATATCGTGAGGTATACTTATTTCTTTTTCCTGAAGGGATCGCATAAGGGTAATGGCAATTGTGTCTGAAGTATTAAAAACAAATGTTACACCACTTTTAATTATATCTTCAATTATATTAACTACACTTGAATCGATTTTTTTAAATATAAGCGGAATATCAAAAATGAAAGATACCTCAAGGCCGGCTTTCTTCAAGATACTTAAAAAACCTTTAACCCTCTGGTTAAAAATATGCACTGACCTGTCATATGTTATAATGCCTGTTTTTTTGTGATTGTTTTCAATTGCATATTCACAGGCAATTTTACCTCCGAGATAATCATTACTTGAGACAAAAGGAATATTAAAGCCGGGTATAATCCGGTCGACCATGATGCAGGGTATGTCTCTTTCCATCATTTCTAAAATGAATATCTTATCCTTTTTATTTCCATAAACTGATGAAAAAATAACACCATCAATGAACCTGTTATCTATTATTTTTGCAATTTCGGCTTCCCTTTCAATTGATTCTCTTAAATTGAAAATATTAAGGCAATAACCCCTCCTGGAAAGCTCATATTCCGTGCCAGTTATAAGGTCCATAAAGGGCGGCTCCTTAAAACTTGGAAGGAGAAGCGCTATTGTCTTTGTTTTTTTTGTAGTTATTGCACTTGCTATTTTAGAGGGTTCGTAACCGTGTCTATCGCATATTTCCAGTATTTTTTTCCTTGTGCCTTCTTTTACAAGGTAAGGCCTGTTAAAAACCCTTGATATTGTTGCAACCGAGACTTTTGCTTCACTGGCTATACTATATATAGTCGATTTTTCATTCTTATCAGACATATTTGACAGTAAATATTATTACCTGAATTATTATTTTTATTTGTGTTTTTACATTTATAATTTATTTAAGCCTTATTGATTAAGCTCAATTTTTACTTTGACATTGTATTTTATTTTAACTTCATTTTTTTATTCTATTTTAAAAACATCATGAAGGTATCACAGGTTTTATTCCGAGCACCTCGCATGTCCTGACAAGTTCTTTTTTATAATCCCCCATAACTACATGGACATGATTTGCACGAAGGCAGCTTATAAAGCCATCCTGGCTGCAGTCAAGTTTTACAAAAAGATGGGGCTGCTGCGAATTTGTCTCATTAATCTTCTCCAGGGGCATTTCCAGTGCATTACCGGTGGCAATAAGCATTACATATTCCCTGTTTACCCTGGATAATCTTGCAATAGTTACCTTGCCTGGTTTCCCCACATATCTGGGGCAGGCACCACCGATTTTCCAGTCAAATTCCCTTAATCCTTCGGTTACCCATACAACATCTTTTCTTGATTTTGCAAAATCGGTTGGTTGCGAACCGCAGTTACACATCCTTATCATGTTTTCGTTATAATCATAATAAAGGACATCCGTAAACATAGTTGTTGAGCCGGAAATATTATTCAAGATCTGCATTGTAAGCGCTCCATTGGAATCTGCTTCGCATGCAGATACCATGGAACAGCATTCACCAAATCCGTCATTTGAAGTGTCATTTAAAAGCGCATGCGCTACACAGAAAGTTGTATAGCATCCCGGCATCTCCGGAAGGCATTTTACTGAGATAAAATCATATTTTTTTTCACTGATAAGTTCCCTTAATGCAAAATACAGTTTTATCTGCGCAATCATTACCTCATTTTCAGGCTCTACTCCTCCGAATTCACCCTTCATCCACTTAAGAAATTCGAGAGCTTCTTCATGAGAATACTTTTCGGATCTTTTTATTAAATCAACCTGTTCAAAACCGTCGACATCAACTCCAAACCTGGACATCCATTCTGAGGGGTCTATCCTTGCGGTATACATCCCCATACATCTTGAACCGCCTTCACCATATATCATGCCCTTAAGTTTTGTTGCTCCGGCAATACCGGCAATATTTATTTTCAATTCATCCAGCAGCCTTTTTTCTTTAAAGCCGCCATAGACAAGATAATTTTTAATTCCAACTTCATCAAGCGCACCTCTTACTATTGAACCTCCTACAATACCGAATGTCTCAACGCTTGAGTCTGCCCATACTATGACCGGGACATCAGCTTTCATTGCAGCCATTACAGCAGTGCTTGAATAAGTCCATGTCCCCACATAAATCACAAGAACATGAACGCCTTTGCGCCTTAATTCCTCGCCGTGCATGGTCATCTTTTCAGGTGTCCTGGCTATTTCACCACAGTCATATACATCAAAGCCAAGATTTTTAATGGCCTCTCTTGCTTCAGGGAGATAGCTGTTTACCCTTTTTACAAAACTATCCGGCCATGTTTCATCAAGAGACATGGTTACAATCAAACCAACTCTTGTTTTTTTATTTTTGTAGAACATCTCTTCCCCCTGTTTTTATAAAATACTAATTATGCAACTTTTCTTAAGTTTTACCGGTAAAATCCCTTTAAAAAATAAGGAATAAAACTGTTAATTAAATTGGCCCAATATCTATTATTGGGCCAATTCCATCAAAATAATTTAATGTGACATTATTGATTGAAATAGGGAAAAATTAATATTCTGCTCCCCATATCTCAATTGCTTTCGGCAGATATTCTTCTGCATTGCTTGCATCTACAGTTGGTGTTTCAAGATAAGTAAAATACTCGACAGTTTCACCTTTCAAGAGCTTTTCCATAACTGACATTGAAAGTTCCCCATCTGACATTGGTGACTGGAAGATTGTAAACAACATCCAGCCGTCTTTAACCAACTGTACTGCCTGTGTCTGACCGTCACAACCATTGGTAACTATTTTACCAGGTTCCATGTTAGCAGCTTTTAATGCATTAACAACACCAATACCCATTCCGTCATTGTGAGCATAAATCATCTGTAGCTTATCAGCAAAAGCTGTCAGCCAGTTCTCCGTAATTGTCTGGCCCTTATCCGGAGACCAGTCTCCCGGTTGCAGATCGAGCAAATTAAATTTGGCTTCAGCTCCTGCTTCTTTTATTGCATCATTAAACCCATTTTCCCTGTCAATTGCAGCACCATAACCTGCTGTTCCAGTCAGGTGGCAGTAATTGATGACATCAAGTCCTTTTTCTTCAACATATTTTACATACTCAGCACCCATCTGCTTGCCTTCAAGATAACTGTTCGGGCCTGCAAAACCCTTTAATGCATCAATTTCTGCTGGGTCTGTCATTGTGTTGGAAACCAGAATTGGAAGATCCGGATATTCTCCATGTACTTTTTCAATAACTGATACTATACCGGCAGCATCAACAGGCATTACCAATAAACCATCGAGGTCCTGACCTGCAAGATCTTCAACCTGGTTAACCTGCGTATTTATGTCGCCCTTTGCATCAGTCAGGATTATTTCCCAACCCCTGCTTGCAGCAGCTTTTTTCAATGCTTCAGAAAACGGGAAGCAATATGGGCTGTCTTCGATAAATGGCATCGAATATCCGATTTTTACTCCCGCTGCCGCTGCTGTTGTTTCCTCAGCGGCTTCTTTCTTGCAGCTTACTCCACCGATTAGAGCAAGAGCAAAAACTGCAATTAAGATTACTATTAATGCTTTTTTCATTTTTTCTCCTCCTTAAGGATCTCTCTTTGTAATCAAAAAAATCAGATTTTTTTACTTATCACCTCCCTGCCTATGTCCAGCTTTTTCCTCCCTGAAGTTACTGCATCTGTAACAACTACAAATAGTATAATAAGGCCTCTGACCAGGAGCTGGTAATTAGTATCGACATTAA
>CAZGTW010000014.1:17380-21858 GCA_964528815.1 uncultured Actinomycetota bacterium
ACAAATAGTATAATAAGGCCTCTGACCAGGAGCTGGTAATTAGTATCGACATTAAATACAGTCATAGCCCTCTCAATAAGGCTAAGGATAATAACGCCCTGTATTGTACCAATTACCCCGCCTTTTCCTCCAAAAAGGCTTGTGCCTCCCAGGACAGCAGCTGCTATTACAGTCATATTTGTAATATCGCCAAAAATAGCATTTCCGGTGGTCACTCTTGATGAAAGGATAATACCTGATAATGCTGCAGTAAATGCACAAAATACAAAATAAAAAAAGGTGTAGATATTTACATTTATTCCAGAGAGCCTGGCGGACTGCAGATTCCCTCCGATTGCATAATTATTCCGCCCGAATTTTGTATATTTCAGCAGGTACCACACAACTATATAAATGATTATTAAATAAAAAAGGGATATCTCAATTCCAAAAAACTCCCCCTGCCCAATAACTTTGAAAGCAGGTATTGTACTTTTTATAGGTGAGCTTCCTGTAAGTGCAAGGCCAAAACCTTTAAAAATAACCATTGTCCCAAGAGTTGCAATAAAGGCATTTATCCTGCCTTTGACGACAAGCAATCCATTTATTGCTCCTACTGATGTTCCTATTAGCAGGCCAGCCAGTACAGAAAAAAACAATCCAAGTGGTTTTTGCAGTATAATCGTAATAATACCAGTAAAAGCCATCACGGACCCTACAGAAAGATCAAACGACCCGCTGATAAGTAATACTGTCATTCCTGCAGCCATGATACCAATAATCACTGCGTGCTCTATAATGCTTGCAAGACTTTTAATCGTAAAGAAATTCTTATCTTCAAATGACAGGGCAATAACCAGGATAAGTATAATAATTATTAATTTCTGGTCTATTAAAATATTGGTTATTTTTTTCATTGATATAATAGCCTCTTTCTTCTATTAAATTCATCATAAAGAACTGCCAGTATCAATATAATGCCCTTTATCAATTGCTGGTATTCATAAGGTACAGTAAGTATTGCCATGCTGTTATTGATGATGCCGAAAATCACCAAGCCAATGGCAGTCCTGTAAATGCTCCCGATTCCTCCAGTTAAAGCAGTCCCTCCAAGCACTACGATTGTAATGACATCAAAAAGGTAAGGCGCAGTCTGACCGACCCTGACTCTTGAAATCCTTGAAGTCAGCACCACAGCAGCTATTCCGCAAATCAGGCCATTTATAACATATGAGCCCATAATAACATTGGATGTATTTATGCCGGAAACAAGGGCTGCCTTGTCATTAAAACCAACTGCATATAGCCTCCTGCCTGCAATAGTTTTCTGCAGTAAAATACCCGTAATAATCATTGTTATAATCAGAAATATTATTATTACAGGAAAACCAAAGACATTTGCTGAACCAATGAAAGAATAAATGGGTTGAGGTCTTGAAGTCAGGTTTCTTGCTTCAGAAATTATTAAAGCTGTTGCAGTAAAAAGTATCTGTGTGGCAAGAGTTACAATGATAAAATTTGCCCTGACTTTTGCAATAAAATAACCATTAATAAAACCGCAAACAACACCCACGGCTATTGCTACTATTACACTTACAGCATATCCATATTGCTGGAGCATAACATTTGCAACAGCAGCAAGCCCCATAATAGCAGCTGCAGACAGGTCTATGCCCTTGCCTATAATAACAATGGTCATCCCGCATGCCATTACCCCCAGTATAGCAACCTGCCTGAAAAGGTTATAAATATTATTGAGTGTAAAGAATTTATCTGATACCAGGCTCATTATAATAAATAGGATAATCATTATTAAAAGCATTGCCTGGCTGAAAAAGAATTTGATGAAACCCTTTTTTATATTCATACTTCTGGCTGTTGCGTCTATATCACTCATAGAAATTACCTTTCCTTATTTCCTCCTAAACATTACCTACTGCAGCATGCATAAGGCCTTCTTCTGTTAACTCGTCTTTTCCAAACTGCTTAATCAGCTTTCCTTCCCTGATAACCAGCACCCTGTGGCACATCCCTATTATTTCCGGAAGTTCTGACGAAACAATTATTACCCCCATCCCGCTTTTTGCAAGTTCCTTGATAAGTGTATGTATTTCTTTTTTTGCGCCCACATCAATACCTTTGGTAGGTTCATCCAGTATCAATACTTTGGGGTTGGTTGACAGACACTTTGCCAAAGCAACTTTCTGCTGATTTCCACCGCTGAGATTCATGACAAGCTGTTCAATCGAAGGTGTTTTTATCGAAAATTCTTCAACATATTTTGCAGCAATTGCGGATTCTTTTTTTGTACTGATCAGCCCTATTCTGGAAACAATTTCCTTTAAAAGTAATATGGTTATATTTTCCCTTACAGTAAAACCCTGGATTATGCTCTCTATCCTCCTGTCTTCAGAAACAAAAGCCATGCCTTTATTTATTCCATCAGTGGAATTTTTTATATTGACTTTCCTGCCGGCAATTGTTATCTCTCCGCTGTCAAGCTTGTCAAGCCCAAAAATGGCCCTGACAATTTCACTCCTGCCAGCGCCTACCAGTCCTGAAAAACCGAGGATCTCTCCTTTTCTTAAGCTGAAACTTATATTGCTGAAAACACCTCTCCTCGTAAGATTATTTGCTTCAAGAACCACCTCATCTGAAGAGCTGTATGATTTCTCACCAAATATATCTCCTATATCCCGGCCCACCATATATTTAACAATATCGCTTTCATCTGTATCTGAGACCTTCATCGTTGCCACTGTTTTACCGTCCCGCAGGATCGTTACCATTTCTGCAATCTGGAAAATTTCTTTCAGCCTGTGTGAAATGTATATTACTGAAGTACCTTTCTTGACAATCCCCCTGATAATATTAAACAGGTTTTCAGTATCCTCTACTGTTATCGCAGAAGTGGGTTCATCCATAATTATTATTTTTGCTTCACGTGAAAAAGCTTTTGCAATTTCAATAAGCTGCTGCTGGGCAGCAGAAAGATTTGATACAATCGAGCGCGGGTTCAGGTTAATTGACAAATCGCTAAGTATCTGCTTTGCATCATCATACATTTGTTTCCACCTGAGCTTCCCGCCTCGCATTGGCTGGCGGCCCAGAAATATATTTTCCGCTACTGTTATTTCCGGAACCAGTGAAGTTTCCTGGTATATGGTATTTATACCAAGCTGCATTGCATCAAACGGGTTTCGTATACTGGTCTTTTTACCCTCGAAGATTATTTCTCCGGTATCATTTATATATGAACCGGATAATATTTTTATAAGAGTGGATTTTCCTGCGCCATTTTCCCCGACAATTGCAAAAACCTGTCCCTTTTTTAACTTGAAAGAGACTCCATCAAGTGCCTGTACGCCTGGAAAATGTTTGGATATATTATTCATTTCAAGAAGGTAACTATTTGAGTTCAAAAAAAATCTCCCTTCTTAATTGTTTTAATTGACTTTTTATTTAGAATTTATTTGGAACCAGGTTTTACAGTTTTTTCTAACAGCCGTGGCAATTTCTCATCTATTGTTTTTTCGCTTTCGTCCAGGGTTTCATCAAACAGGTACCAGTTTTCCCTGTGCTCACAATAACTTCCGGGTTTTATTACTTTAAATTCACCCAGTGTCTCTACCTCAAATATGTCCTGGTCAGTGTAAATTTCCGTGTTTACCCCAAAGTCAGCATAATCAGAATCCGGGTTAAAACCATAGCGTTTTACAAAAACCTGACCGTTCAGGTAATATGCTGCCCATCCCAGCGAGTTTAATATGCCAAGTTTCTGTTTTGTCTTTACTTCAGGGAACTGTTTGAGCTGTATATATTTTCTGCCCCATATCCACCTGGCGTCATCCATTGTAGTGTATGCCCAAAGTACAAGCGGTCTTGCCGGGGTAAGTTTTTCCTCCCATGTCTGGAACGGTTCCTGGGGCACTATTCCCCTGCCGCTCAGGTTCATTATGCTTAAAATCCAGGGCGCCAGTTTTATGTCCCATAACGCCCTGTTATATATCCTGTATAATATTTCGACTGAATTATCGCAGCCAAATGATATGATGACTTCTTTTTGCATACCTGTTGTTGGCTCAGTATCCTGTGTAAGTTTTACAGTCTTTCCATCCCAGTCATATGAAACTTTATTATTGTCAGGATAATAACACCTTGGGCTTGCTTCAGGACCATGCCAGAATCTTGTTCCGCCATACAATCTGAAATCATTTCCGCCCATTTTACCTGCCTGGTCATCGAATTCCCTGAATAAATTCTGGCCACCGATAGTGCCGTACCTGATTACCCTTGGACCGACATCCGTGGTTATAATAAGCTCATGGTTTTTGGTTGAAAGCCTTATGCAATTTGGCCAGCCTTTGTAGGAGTATTTTTCTTCAAAACTCATTACAGTCCTTTCCTGCAGCATATGCATTAAAAAGTACAGTCTTGAAACCTGTTTCTGTAACAGGTTTCAATTATAATATAACATTTTATTACTGTTTTCAATACCT
>CAZGTW010000015.1:0-8533 GCA_964528815.1 uncultured Actinomycetota bacterium
ATATTCTCTTTTAACCGGCTTGCCGTTTAAATACTTCTCCATCATTTCTGCTGCTGTTTTTGCTGCACCCATAGCTTGAATAACAGTAGCCGGTCCGGTAACTGCGTCGCCACCTGCAAATACTCCCTTTATATTTGTCTGGAAAGTTTCAGTATCAACTTTAATTGTGCCGTATTTTGTAACTTCAAGTTCAGTATCCTGGCCTAAAAAGCCCGGATCACAATATTCGCCTATCGCGGCTATAACCATATCTAACGGGACCACGAATTCGGAGTCTTTTAACGCAACGGGTTTTCTTCTTCCCGATTCATCAAGTTCACCCAGTTCCATCTTCTGGCAAACGAGTCCGGTTAAAATGCCCTTTTCTGTTAATACCCTGACCGGCGCCGTAAGGAATTTTATTTCTATGCCTTCTTCTATAAGTGATTTTACTTCTTCCTCAAAAGCAGGCATCTCTTTAATTGTCCTTCTGTAAATTATGGTCACACTTTCGCATCCGGGCAATCTGGCGGCAACTCTTGCTGCATCAACAGCCGAATTTCCTCCCCCGACGACACCCACTGACCTTCCAATCTTTACAGGTTTCTTTAAATTAACATCTTTTAAAAACTCTGTCGCAGAGACAACACCTCTTGCATTATCATTTTCAATTCCAAGCTTTCTTGAGCTATGCGCCCCGGTTGCTATGTATACTGCTTTATAATCCTTTAATATTTTTTCAAACGGTATATCCCTGCCTATCTTTGTATTTGTCCTTATTTTTACACCTGCATTCTTTATATGCTCTATATCAATCGATAGTACTTCTTTGGGGAGCCTGAAATCCGGAATAAATACAGCCAGCCCGCCCCCGGGCACTTCCAGTTCTTCAAAAACAGTCACATCAAAACCTGCGATTCCCAGTTTGTATGCAGCCATAAGACCTGCCGGCCCCGAACCTATTATTGCAACTTTTTTACCTTTAATACTGCCTGCCTGTCCTGGAATTATTTGTGCATTTTCAGGATATGTCCCGCTATTTATGGCATAATCTGATGCAAACCTTTTTAAAGACCTTATCTCTACAGGCTCTCCCCATTTCCCTGCTTCACATTTTGTCTCACATGGATGATGGCAGACCCTTCCACAAATAGAAGGAAGCGGATTATCTTTTATTATTACATCAAAAGCTTCCTTAAATCGCCCCTGCCCAATGAGCGCAATGTAGGACTGGGCCTCTGTATCAATGGGGCAGGTATGCTGGCACGCTGACGAAATTATTTCTTTGCACTCGACAGCAGGACAGCTCTTCCTGACAACATGGGCAAGATATTCTTCCCTGAAATAATTGATAGTGGAAAGCACAGGATTGGGTGCAGATTTTCCAAGGCCGCAAAGAGAAGTTTCCTTTATCGCCAGTCCAAGAGTTTCCAGTTTTTCAATATCACTTATTAAACCCTGGCCTCGGGTTATTCTTTCAAGTATTTCAAGCATCCTCCTGGTGCCTATCCTGCATGGCGTGCACTGGCCGCATGATTCCTCCTGGATGAAATCCATAAAATATCTTGACAGATTAACCATACATGTATCTTCATCAAGGACTATCATTCCGCCGGAACCCATTATTGCCCCGGCTTCTTTTACTTTTTCATAATCTACAGGAGTCTCAAGATATTTTTCAGGCAAACATCCCCCGGAAGGTCCGCCTATTTGTACAGCCTTGAACTTCTTTGTCCCTTTAACGCCCCCGCCTATCTTATATACAATATCTTTAAGGCTGATGCCCATTGGAACCTCAACAA
This sequence comes from uncultured Actinomycetota bacterium, assembly GCA_964528815.1. Classification (GTDB taxonomy): domain Bacteria; phylum Actinomycetota; class Humimicrobiia; order Humimicrobiales; family Humimicrobiaceae; genus Fen731. Next base: position 1,782 of record CAZGTW010000015.1, read on the forward strand.
GCCCGACATAATTTACTGCCCCTGTAAGTGCAAATATTTTTGTGCCTTTGCTTTTTTCGGTTCCGATTGATTTAAACCATTCTGCACCATTGAGTAATATTAAAGGAATATTTGCCAGGGTCTCAACATTATTAATAAGTGTGGGTTTTCCATATAATCCCTAGTTGGCAGGAAACGGGGGCTTGGGACGCGGCATCCCTCTTTTACCTTCTATGGACTGGATCAGCGCCGTTTCTTCGCCGCAGACAAATGCTCCGGCACCCTGATAGATCTCTATATCAAAATCAAACCCGGTCCCCAGTATATTTTCTCCCACCAGGCCATGTGCCCTGGCCTGTTCAAGGGCATTTAAAACTGTTTTTATTGCAAGCGGATATTCTGCCCTTATATACATATAGCCTTTGCTGCTTCCTATTGCAAGTGCAGCTATCAGCATTCCTTCAATTACACTATGGGGGTCGGATTCAAGGAGGTTCCTGTCCATAAATGCCCCCGGGTCACCTTCATCACCATTGCAGATTATATATTTTATTCCTGATTGAGATTTTGCATCTTTACATAGCTGCCATTTTCTGCCTGCAGGAAAACCTGCTCCTCCCCTTCCACGTAAACCTGAATCACATATGGCCCTGATTATCATATCACTTTCCATATTTAGCGCATTGATCAGGCCATGATAACCATCATTTTTTAAATAATCTTCTATCCTGAACGGGTCTATTTTCCCCCTGTTATGCATAACCCTTGGAATCTGATACCTGTAAAATGCAAATAATTCAGATTCCCTGGTAATAGGTTCAAGCTCTTTTACAATTTCGCCCTTTATTATATGCCGGCCAAATACTTTACCAAGTTTTTCAACATCAAGGCTATGATAGATTACCGGGTCCTTTCCATTTTGTTGAACAGTCACCATGGGCTCTCTTGAGCAAAAGCCCGCACAACCGGACTCATAATATCCGACATCATCACCAGCACCGTATTTTTCTATTAATTCAAGCATTTCATTTCTTATGGCATCTGCGCCTGAAGCTATACCGCAAGTTCCAAGGTGTACAGTTACGCTTGATTTGAATTTTTTTGCAGACTGCAAAGCAGCTTCTTTTAAATCCTTTGTAAATGACTGGAGTGTGCCTATATTCAGCTTCTGTCCGGATAGCCTTTCCAAATATGTCACCTGTTTAAATGAGTTAAAAAATAAAAGCTTTTATAGATTTTGCTTATTACATTTGCTACAATTATGAAACTCTATTATAGCAAAAGATATAGTTTCTCTGCCAATTATATTTTGCTGTTTTTTAAACCTTTAAATATTAAACAAATTTATAATTTATGAAAGACAAGAAAGAACAAAAAATCCTTATTACTGAAGAGGAATATCAAAAAATTGCCGGAATAATCAATAAATATAAAAACAAACCGGGCGTTCTTATCCCCGTGCTCAATGAGATACAGTCTGAGATAGGTTTTTTACCTGTTGAAATACAAAGAAAAGTTGCAGAGGGGCTTGGATTGCCGGAAAAAGAAGTTTATGGAGTAGTGACTTTTTACTCCTTTTTTTCAATGACACCAAGGGGCAAGACAAACATCAGGGTGTGCCTTGGTACAGCCTGTTTTGTAAGAGGAGGAAAAAAGATTGCCGACAGGATTGAAAAAGAGCTGGGTATTGGACCCGGAGAAACAACACAGGACAGGAAGTACTCTGTCCAGGTAAACAGATGCCTGGGAGCCTGCGGTATTGCGCCTGTAATGGTTGTCAATGAAAAAGTCTATCAGAGGGTCAACCCTGAAGAAGCTGTCAATATAATTAAATCACACAGTAATTAAGCAATAATTAATATTAATTTCACTATAAAAAATGACTGTTGAAATCACTGAACAGAAATACAATGTTAAAATAACAATAGATAATAAACCCGTTACTGCCAATAAGGCAAGTACAGTGCTTGAAGCTGCAATTGAAAACGGCATTTATATCCCTAATCTCTGTTATGACCCGAGGCTCAAACCGCAGGGTGCATGCAGGTTATGCATGGTAGAAATAGAAGGAAGCCCTGAAGCTGTTGCAGCATGTGTGACCCGGGTCTCAGATGGGATGAAGATAAAAACAAATACCCCCCATATAATAAATCTTGTAAAACAGAATCTTGAGCTTATTGTTTCCGATCATCCTCTTGATTGCATGACATGTGATTCCTGCGGCAACTGCACCCTGCAGGACCTGGCATATAAATATGGTATTAAAGATACAATATATGCGGGCAGGATGCACAAAAGAAAAATCCTTGATGATAACCCTTTTATATATAGGGATAATGGAAAATGCGTAATCTGCGGAAGATGTGTAAGAATATGCGATGAGGTCATCGGGGCAAATGCAATAGGATATGCCGGAAGAGGTTTTGAGTGCGAGGTTGTCCCGGGTTTTGACCAGTCTTTAATGCATACAGATTGTGTGTTCTGCGGCAATTGCATATCAGCCTGCCCGACCGGTGCCTTGCAGCCAAAACCATATCTTAGTATGGCAAGGGATTGGGAAACAAAAAAGGTCAATACTGTCTGCCCTTATTGCGGGGTCGGTTGTGTGATTACCCTGCATGTAAAAGATAATAAAATAGTGCATGTATCCTCTGCAATTGGAAAAAACTTAAATGAGGGCAACCTTTGTGTAAAAGGAAGGTTCGGCCTTGATTTTATATCGAGCCCTCAAAGATTGACCTCCCCCCTTTTCAAAGATAAAAAAGGTATCTTCAGGAAAACATCCTGGGATGTTGCACTGGACACAGTTGCACAAAAGCTTATTGGCATCAAACAAAAATATGGTGCAGATTCAATAGGAGTTTTGAGCTCAGCTAAATGCACAAATGAAGAAAACTATATCATATCAAAATTTACCAGGACAGTAATAGGTACCAATAATATTGACCATTGCGCAAGGTTGTGCCATGCTTCAACAGTAACGGGGCTTATACCGACATTCGGGAGCGGTGCAATGACCAATTCCATTGATGATATAAAGTATAGTGACGCTGCTATTATTATTGGTTCCAATACTACAGAGGCACATCCTGTCATAGGTTATGAGATTATAAAAAATGTTATTTCTGCCGGACTTAAACTGATTGTAATCGACCCTAGAAAAATACCAGTCACTAAATATGCTTATATACACCTTAAACATAAACCGGGTACAGATATTGCTGTCCTTCTTGGAATGATGAATGTAATTTATAAAAACGGCCTTGCAAATATGGAGTTCATTGCGGCAAGGACAGAAGGCTTTGAAGAATTCATTGCATGCCTGGAAGACTATACTCCGGAAAAAGTCGGGGAAATCTCAGGAGTAAATAAAGAAGACCTTGTCAGGGCTGCCAAAACTTATGCAGAAGCAAAAAATGCATCTATTTTTTATGCCATGGGCATAACACAGCATTCCTGCGGAACAGATAATGTAATAGCAGTAGCGGACCTTGCAATGCTGGCAGGGCACGTTGGGCGCAAAGGCGCAGGTGTAAATCCTTTGCGCGGGCAGAATAATGTGCAGGGTTCATGTGATATGGGTGCGCTTCCCAACTATCACAGCGGATACCAGCTTGTGGAAGATGAAAAAACAAGGTCGAAGTTTGAGGATTACTGGAAAATAAAACTTCCTCCAAAAAATGGAATGACTCTTACAGAGATGATGGATGCTATACATAAAGGTAAAATCAAAGCTTTACATATAATGGGTGAAAACCCGATGCTTTCTGAACCTGATCTTATCCATGTTGCCAGTGCTCTTAAAAAGCTGGAATTTCAGGTGGTGCAGGATATTTTTATCACGGAAACCGGTGATTTTGCAGATGTTATACTGCCGGGAGCCTGCTTTGCAGAAAAGGATGGGACTTTTACAAATACGGAACGAAAGGTCCAGATGATAAATGCAGCAATTCCGCCCCCCGGAAAAGCCCTTGCCGACTGGAAAATAATATGCATGCTCTCTGCCAAAATGGGCCACAATATGGATTATGCATCCACTGAAGAAATTATGGATGAAATATCAGCATTGACCCCGATTTATGGCGGAATATCCCACAGGCGGCTTTTAGAAGGTCCCCTTCAATGGCCCTGCAGGGATGCGCAGGATAAGGGAACACCTGTGCTTCATACTGCAACCTTTTCAAGGGGCAAAGGAAGGTTTATTCCTGTTGCCCATATCCCGCCTGCAGAAAACCCGGAAAAAGATTATCCTTTTATATTGACTACAGGCAGAATACTTTATCAGTTCCATACAAGGACCATGACCGGAAAGGTCAGGGGGCTCAATAAACTTTCACCCGTAAACACAGCACATATAAATTCTGAGGATGGAGAAAAACTGGGTATAAGCCATGGGGACAGGGTCCGGATAACTTCAAGGCGGGGCTCAATTGTTGTCAATGCAGTAGTAAACAGTAAAATCAGGAGGGGTGTTGTTTTCATCCCGTTCCATTACTCTGCTGCCCCTGTAAACAGGCTCACAAACCCGGTCACTGATCCTAAGGCAAGGATACCGGAGTTTAAGGCTTGTGCCGTCAGTATCGTAAAATATGATAAAACCCAGTAAAAAAGTCATAATAGAAAGATGCACAGAAAGCAGCAGGGATACCAGGAAAGATATAATACCTGTTGAAATGCTTCTCACAATTTTCTTAAATGACCGGCCTTTATCAAACATTTCCTGCCTGCCCGATGGAGAAATAGAACTTGTCATTGGATATCTTGTAAATAATGGATACATAAAAAGCCACAATGATGTAAACCTGCTCAGGTTATGTGAAAAACAGATAAAAAACAGGCAATTGCTATCAATGTCAGTAATGGTTGAGACAGATAATAAAACAGAACCTGACAATGTAACACTTACTGATAAAATAAAGTTTATTTCTCCAGGATGCGGAAGTTTTGACGATATAATCCTAAATAAAATCAATCAGTTTGGGAAAATAAAAAAACCGGAGGTGTCGCATGAGCTGCTTCATGCTGAAACCATACTTGGGCTCGCCGGCAAAACTTTAAAGAGCCAGGATTTAAAAAATAAATTTGGCGGCCTTCACAGTGCAGCTTTATTTGACTGGAACGGCAATTGCATAAAAGCCTATGAAGATATTGGAAGGCATAACTGCCTAGACAAAATATCCGGTTTCATGGCAACACGTAAATTATCACCGGACTCAAAACTGGTTTTTACCACCGGCAGGATAAGCCTGGATATTGTATTCAAAATATATATGATGAAAATACCCGTCATTATATCCAACTCTTCTATAACTCACAGCGCCATTTTTCTTGCAAAAAAAACGCAAATAACAGCAATAGGATATGCAAGAGGTGGAAGGTTCAATATTTACTCCCATCCTTCCCGTATTAAAAATATTCAGACCAGTAAATAAATATGGATATCACCGGAATCATACTTGCAGGAGGCAGTGGCTCAAGGCTTGGTTTTAATAAGCTGGATATTAAAATAAACAGGGTACCTTTGTTTATGGACCTGGCAGCCAGGCTTGGCCATTTCTGCAATGAAATTATTATAAGTACATCAGAGAACAATTTGGAATATGTTGAACCGTGGATTGGCATACTTAAAGACTCAAAAAAAATACCGGGTAATTCTGCAATTAAGAGTCCGGTTCCCATTATTGTCACAGACCTTGCCCCGGGTACCGCTGATGCAAGTAAAAGTCCAATAAGCAGCGGAAGTGATTACAACTGTTTTACAGGGGCACTTAAAGGTATTTATTCATCTTTACTTGCAGCAGCAAATCAATACAGCATAGTCATCGCTTCAGATATGCCTTTTATATCTTATAAGCTGCTTGATATGCTGAGCAGCAGGGCAATAGCTGAAAGCAGTAACCAAAAACAGGATATGCTCCTGATAAAAAACATTAAAGGATTTGAGATGCTTTGCTCGGTATATTCAAAAAAGTGCACGGATTATATTGAATATAATATTTCAAAGGGTATCTTCAAAATTTCGAGTTTGCTGCAACTGGCTAATTCTAAAATCATATCACAGGAGGAACTTGAATATAATGGGATAGATATGCTTAATTTCTTTAATATAAATACAAAAAATGATTACAAAGATTTCAAAAAAAGGTTAAAGGATATGAAAAGGGATATTAAAATAAGAGGGTTAAATAATTTTGCAGAAGTATGGCAACATTATTTTTACAGATAGTTCTGCACACATATCCGGTAAGCCCGTCATATTTTTAGAAAATAAAATATAATTTTATTTGGTTTTTTAAAATATGATACCCTTCATTATTGGACAGGTTTTTGTTATTCCTTTTTCTGGAAACTGTCCTTTGCCCCACAGTCACATTTTTTTGGCTTGCATCTGCTGTCTTTCTCAAAACCGCACGCACTGCATTTCCAAACTGCCATTGCCATCTCCTTTTTCCCCACTATAATAAAAATCAGCAATCTTATAAAATACCAGTCTTATAAAAGTGTGCTCCCTGTCTTATAAAAGTAAAATCCCCGGCACGAACAACAGGCAGTTTATATAAATATCTTTACAAAGTTTAACTGAAGATTTGCAAGCGATGATTTAAGGTTGTCCTGTTCCTGGGCGCTTACCTCATCACTGACTGCCTTAAAAAGCGCCTCAAAGCAATCAACTGCCAGTTTTGCCTGCATCTTGTCTTTGTATTTATCATTTGTGCCCACAGGAAGCCCCATCTTCTTGTATGCGAGGCTGGAAAGCGACATCATCATCTGAA
>CAZGTW010000015.1:8633-20479 GCA_964528815.1 uncultured Actinomycetota bacterium
CCCTTTAACATTTCCCGGGGTTTTAAAAACTCAAGCTCAATAAAAAAGCAGAATCCTGCAACCTTTCCACCCATGCCTTCCACAAGCTGTGCCTGTGCCTTTGCGGTTCCTCCGGTCGCAACAAGATCATCCACAATAAGAATGCTGTCGCCTTTTTTTATGGCATCTACATGTATTTCCACTTCATTGCTGCCGTATTCAAGGTCATAGGAAGCTTTTGTGGTCTTGTAAGGAAGCTTGCCGGGTTTTCTTACCGGTATGAACCCCAGGCCAAGCTTATAAGCAAGCGCCGCACCAAATATAAAACCCCTGGCCTCGGCTCCAAGTATAGAATCGATCTTTGCGCCTTCATACTGTTTTGCCATCATATCTATTGCCTGTTTAAATGCCTGTCCGTCGCCAATCACTGGCGTTATATCCCTGAATACAATTCCTTTTTTCGGAAAATCCGGTATGCTCCTGATTTTTGATTTAAGATCCACTTTTAAAGTTCCTTTCCTAATGCTTTTAAATTCCTTATTTTATAACTCTTTAAACCTCGTTTTTTAATTAACTGTTTTCTTTTATACTGCTTATAATCGAACTTATGAGGTAATCGACATCCAGCTTGCTGTAACCCAGCTGGCCCAGTATTTCTGAAGGGTCATATTTCTGGCCGTAGCTCCATATTTCCCTTAAAAAATCGCCTGCTTTTTTTTGCTTTGCCCATCCGTATCCGAATTTACTGTGAATATAGTCTTTTAATTGTGCCTCGAATATCCATGCACGGATATAGTTGGTGCAGTAAAAACCTTCGTCTACATCCTTAAGGTATTCGGCATCAGAGTAATTCATCATGCTTACACCTGAAAGTATCTGCCTGTAGAGATGCTCCCTGCCAGTAATCGGCCTGCCGTCATGCAGCTCCAGCTCATATTTAAGTTTTCCTGCATATCTTCTGCAGAACCAGAGCTTAATGATGCTTGAAAGATACACAAATTCCCCTGCATCTTCTGCAGACATCTTAAGAAAATACTGCAGCCACTGGCTGTTTTGCATCAGATGCTCAAGGGTAAAAGCATATCCTTCTGTAACAGCATTATCCCCAAGGAACTTGAACTCAAAATCCAGCGAGGCTCTTGTATTTGAAAAATGCTGTGCATGGCCGCCTTCATGAAACATTGCTTCGTAATCGTCCTGTCCCCCTCTGGGCATAACTACAAGGTATATCTCATCAGGGACCCTTACTGTTGCACAAAATGCCCTGGGGGATTTGTTTTTTCTTTCCTCTACATCAAATATTATATTTGACTGCCTTGCCACATCTATGCCCATTGCAATCAGGGTATCCCTGAACACTTCAACAAGCATCTCCTTTTTAAAGTACCTGTCAAATTCAGGTGCCCTCCTCAGTTTTGCAAAATCGCTTTTCCGGCTGCTGCCAAGGCCAATACCAGTTACTTTAAGCAGAAGATTTCCAAAATGCTGTTCATAAATATCCCTGGTCTGGTCAAGAAGCTTTTCCATCTGGGCAAGAGTAGAATTAAAGTCTTCGCCTTTAAGAAATGAGAACATTTCACTATATGATGAAAAACCAAGTGCGCGCGCCTGCAGATGAAGCTCGCTCCAGTACTGCATCAATTTATCATTGAATTCCTTCTTTACAAGTTCATTGCGGCAGTCATCTATTTCATCTCTTTTTGCCTTATCGGCCTCATTTGAAAGCAGTATTTCAGAATACCTGTAGGAAACTTCCCGGCCTTCCAGGCTGATAACTGCTTTTGCTTCCTGCTCAGCAATTGAATCTGACAGTTCCCTGACTTTATTTTCAATGAGGCCTTCACCGCAGAATTTTAAAAGCCCCTGCAGCCTTTTTCTTTCATCAAATCTTACTGCCTTATCCTTTAAGCTTTTTATGGCGCTGAAATTTCCCATCTCAAAGAGCCAGCTGTTTTCTTCATAAATCGCCGATGTATTCAATTCATCTTTAAGCCCGGCAAAATGAAGATAATATTCTTTATCAAGCTTTGAGAGAAAATTCTCTGCTGACTGCCGGTATTTTTCCAGTTCCATTTGTTATCTTCCTTTTCATAATCAAGTTATTTAAACAGTATTATTTTAAGTTTTCTTTTATGGTATTGATTACTGACGTTTCATCAAGCCCATATGCTACATAGAGCTCGGCAGGACTGCCTGATGCACCGAATTTATCTTTGACTCCTATCCTGACAACCTTTGTAGGGAGCTCTTCTGACAGGGCCTCACAGACTGCTCCCCCAAGGCCGCCTATTATATTATGGTCCTCAACAGTAAAAACAAGCCCTGTTTTTGCAGCGCTGCCAAATAGCAGTTCCCTGTCAAGCGGCTTTATTGTCGGCATATTTATAAGGTCGACACTTATGCCTTCCGCTTCAAGTTTTTTTGCAGCAGACAGGCAAATATGTGCCGTAAAACCTGCTGTTACAACTGTTGCATGTTTTCCTTCAAATATCTTCGTGCCTTTTCCAATAACAAATTCATAATCATCATTAAAAATCAGCGGGCTCGCGCTTCTTGTAAGCCTTACATAACATGGCCCTTTATAAGCAACTACAGCATCGATAGCTTTTTTTGTTTCCGTGCCATCAGATGGAGAAATCACAACTATGCCGGGTATTGCCCTCATTATTGCAACATCTTCAATTGCCTGATGGGTGGCTCCATCCTCCCCCACGGAAATGCCGCAATGAGTCGCACAGATTTTCACATTCAGTCCCGGATATGCAACTGAAATGCTCACCTGGTCACATGCCCTCTTTGAAGCAAAGACACCAAAGGTGGATACAAAGGGTATTTTACCCATCGTGGACATTCCGGCAGCCGCACTCATCATATTGGCTTCGGCAATGCCGAAATTAAAAAATCTTTCAGGAAACTTTTTTGCAAACATTGCTGTCATGGTTGATTTTGAAAGATCACAGTCCATTACAACAATGTCTTTATTTAACTCTCCAAGTTCAGCAAGCCTCTCCCCATAAGCGTTCCTTGTTGCTGCTTTCTTATCGCCTTCATACAGAAATCTTTTTGTTTGCTGGTGGACCATTTTTCTTTGCCTTCCTTCCTGCTGGTATAAATACTGTAAAAAATATTAAAAACTGCAAATGATATTTAAAAGCCTGACCCTATATTAAAAATTTAAATTATATTGACTACGGGATATTCTACAAAATATTGGCGCAAATTTATAGTTTTGGAGTATTATTATCAATATAATTTGAGGAAAATATATGAATACTGTTTTTAAAAATAATAAAAAACTTGTTTACCCTGCCCTGCTGTGGTTTGCTGTATTTTTCCTTCTTCCGCTTGCCATTATATTAATATATTCTTTTACTGCTGATTATGTTTTTCAGGGAAACAGGCCAGCCTTTACTCTTGCCAATTTCAATGAAATATTTGAGAAAAAGCATTACCTGATTATACTTGGCAGATCGATTAAGATGAGTGCCATAACAACATTTTTTTCCATACTTTTTTCATACCCGGTTGCATACTTCCTGGCAAAGAAGACCAGGTTTGACAGGATACTTATAGTCCTTTTAATGGTCCCCTTCTGGATAAACTACCTGGTAAGGATTTTTGCATGGAAACTTCTTCTTTCAGAAAACGGGATAATAAACCAGGTACTGTTATGGTCAGGAATAATTGATGAACCCTTCAGGATATTATACACACAGACGGCTGTAATAATGGGCCTTGTCTATACTTATACACCAATGATGGTGCTTCCACTTTATGCAACAATACAAAAAATTGATACATCCCTTGTGGAGGCTGCCCGGGACCTTGGGGCATCCCGCATAAGAGCCTTTTTTGATGTAACATTTAAATTAAGTTTTACTGGCATATTTGCAGGTACTTTGCTTGTATTTATACCTGCGCTTGGCTCATTTGCTATTCCGGCAATCCTTGGCGGCACTGATTCAGTAATGATAGGCAACCTCGTAGAAAACCAGTTTTTCCATGCGGGAAACTGGAATTTCGGGTCCGCTTTTACGCTTACACTTGCTGCCCTTTCAATTGCGCTCATACTGTTTTATTCAAGGATTTTCGGTGTGGAAGCGATTTATAAAAGCAGGGAGTACTGATGAAAAGAAAAAAACCAGTACTGCTTACAATTTATACAGTCTTATTTTTCCTATATATTTTTGCCCCGCTTATCCTTATATTCATTTTTGCTTTCAATTCGGGTGAGGGCTATAACCTGCCGCTGAGGGGACTGACCTTCAAATGGTTCAATGAGTTTTTCAGTGACAGTATGGCGATTAAAGCTATTAAAAACAGCGTAATTATTGCAGTAATATCGGCTACGGTATCCACGCTGCTTGGAACCGGCCTGACTATTGGAGTTATTAAGGGCATAACAAGATTTAAGACCTTTTTTATTACTGTCCTGATGCTGCCAGTGCTTATGCCGAGCCTGACTATTGGGATAGCCGCGCTTGTGTTTTTCAGGACCATAAAAATACCTCTTGGCATTCCTATAGTAATACTTTCGCACGTCTCAATCAGTATAAGCTATGTATTTCTGATAATGATGGGAAGGATAGAGGGTTTCTATCTTGATGTTCAGGAAGCTGCTATAGACCTGGGGGCAAGCTGGTTTGGAAGCATAAAAGATGTAGTGCTGCCCGCGATTTTTCCTTCAATACTTGCAGGCTGGCTCTTTTCTTTTATGATAAGCTGGAACGAGTTTATAGTCACATATTTCCTTATAGGCACTGAACTGACCCTGCCTGTATACATATTTTCTCAGCTAAGGTTTGGCATCTCGCCAGTAGTAAATGTCATAGCGCTGCTTATAACCCTGTTTACAATTCTTATAATAATATCAGCCGGACTCATAAGAAGGCTTTACGGCAGATTGAGCTCACGTATTATTATGTGAATACTGCTAATTAATAATAATTATTATTATAACTATTAACTTTTATTTAAAAAAAATATAGAATTTACCCTTGAATATAATAATCATAGTTGGACGTTCTGGAGGAATATAATGAAAAAAATAGCCCGTATAACAATAGTGGCACTGTGCATGATTTTACTCTTCTCAGCAGCTGCATCTTCTATTTCAGGCTGCAAAAAAGATGTGCCAAAAGAATTAAGTGTGTATGTATGAGAAGGTTATCTTCCTGAAGCAGCAGTAAAAATGTTTGAAGAAGAAACAGGCATTAAACTCAATATAACCTTTGCAACAGATAATGCAATGATGCTGACACTGCTCAAAGGCGGAGGTACCGCAGATATAATAATGCCGACCCAGAACCAGGTTAACAGGTTTTACGAAGAGGGATTGGCTCAACCGCTTAACTTAAAAGAAATACCGAATTATGAAAAAGTTGCGGTTTCACTGAAGGAACAGCCGTGGTCAAAGTGGGATGGTAAAAATATGGGCAGTGGCGACACTTATGTTATACCTTATGTTTTTGGGACCAGCGGGCTAATCATTAATACCGGCAAGTATTCCGGCTCTCTTGATTCAATAGGCTGGGAGATCCTTTTTGACCCTGAGCTTAAAGGAAGGGTTAGCTCAAAGAATGCGCCTGAATCACTGATGCTGTGCCTTGATGTTGTCGGCATTCCAAGGGAAAAACTGCTGACAGATACGCAGGCCACACTTGAAGAAGCAAGGCCCAAAGTCCTTGAATTGCGGGATAATCTATTGAAATTTTATGATACCGGAGCCGAGCTTCTTGATCTTCTTAAAAATGAAGAAGTATGGGTAAGCCATATATGGGACGGCGGAGGCAGGAAAATGCAGCAGTTTGACCCGAAATTCAAATATGTGCTTCCCAAAACCGGGGGTCTTGGATGGACAGATACTTTCATGATACCGGCAAATGCTAAAAACCCCTTAGGGGCTCATATGTTTATAAACTTTATGTTAAAACCGGAAGTAGCCGGTATGCTTACTGCAGAATCAGGCTACACAACAACTGTTAATGGGGCCCTGGATTTTGCTGGTGATATAGATAAACAGCTTTATACTTTCACAGATGAGGAATTAAAAAACCTTATATGGCAGCCTAATTTCTCAGAAGATGTAATTGCGGCATATACCACCTTCTGGGAAGAAATATCAACTGTCAAATAATAAAAAAGTAAAAATAAAAAGAATAAAAACAGTATAATTTTTCAGTAATAAACTACTGGTTTTTTGAAATTTTAATTGAAACGGGCGGATATAAATATCAGTTTTTATAAACCGCCCGTTTCAATTTTTTCTAAATAAATACTGGCAATGCAGAGTTTTATACTATCCCCTGTGCAATCATTGCATCAGCGACTTTCAAAAATCCTGCAATATTTGCACCAGCCATGAGATTTCCATCAAAGCCATATTTTTTAGCTGCTTCATTTGATTTTCTATATATATTAACCATTATTTCTTTCAGCTTTGCATCGACTTCTTCAAAGGTCCAGAACATCCTCATTGAATTCTGCTGCATTTCAATAGCAGATGTTGCAACACCGCCTGCATTGGCAGCTTTTGCTGGCCCATAAAGGACCTTGTTTTTAAGAAATACTTCAATGGCTTCAGGTGTGCACGGCATGTTTGCACCTTCTGCAACTGCAACACAGCCATTTTTTACAAGCGTCTCTGCGGCTTTTTCGTCAATCTCATTTTCTGTTGCACATGGAAGCGCTATGTCACACTTAATTTCCCATATGTCCCTGCATGAACCATTGAACTCGGTTCCTTTTGATGGAAGGAAGCATTCTTTTATCCTTTTTCTTTCAACTTCCTTGCCGACCTGGATCATTTCAACATCCACTCCGTCTGGATCATAAATAAAGCCATTGGAGTCGCTCATTGCTGTTACGGTCCCTCCAAGCTGGTGTATTTTATGCGCTGCATAAATTGCAACATTTCCTGAACCGGATATTACAACCTTTTTCCCTTTAATACTGATGTTTTTTGATTTCAGCATTTCTTCAAGAAAATAAACGAGCCCATAACCTGTGGCTTCTGTACGTACAAGGCTTCCCCCATATGTGATTCCCTTACCCGTAAGAACGCCTTCTGAGACATTTTTTATCCTTTTATACTGTCCATAAAGAAAACCTATTTCTCTTGCACCTACACCTATATCTCCTGCCGGTACATCAAGGTCACCGCCAATGTGCCTCGATAGTTCTGTCATAAAACTCTGGCAGAATCTCATAACTTCATAATCTGATTTACCCTTAGGGTCAAAATCACTTCCTCCCTTGCCACCGCCGATAGGAAGGCCCGTAAGTGAGTTCTTGAGTATCTGCTCAAATGCAAGGAATTTCATTATTCCAATATAGACAGATGGGTGAAACCTCAGGCCACCCTTATAGGGACCGATTGCGCTATTAAACTGGACCCTGAAACCCCTGTTTACATGAACCCTGTCTTCGTCATCTGTCCATGGTACCCTGAATATTATTTGCCTTTCAGGTTCAATGAACCTTTCCAGGAGCCCGAGTTCTTCATACTGTGGATTTGAATCCGTCACGGGTTCCAGCGAACCAAGTACTTCTGTTACGGCCTGTAAAAATTCCGGATCATTTGGATTTCTCTCTTTGGCGTATTCCAAAACCTTCTGACAATAAGTCATTGCTCTCCTCTTTCTTCTCTTTTTTTTATTTTAAAAATTACCTGTTATTTAAAATTTCTGCTGCGTACAGGCTATTAATATTTTTATTAATCTAATGCGACCATAAAACAAAAAGGCCCCTATATGGCCGCAACGTCATACAGGGGCAACATTGCCCTGATTTTGCGCACTTCATTGTGCAGCTATTATTCTGTTTTGAACTTTTTTTAAAGAACGGTAAACACCACTTTAAAAATTGTATCATTATTTTATATTGGAAATAAAAAAAAATCAAGTTTTAGCCAAAAAAAAGTTATAATATCACAGTAATGAAAAAGATAGTTGAAATCAAAAACCTTGTTAAAAAATATGGAAGTGTCACAGCAGTGTCTGATGTAACTTTCAATATAAATGAGGGCCGGTTTTTTTCCCTGCTTGGTCCGTCAGGATGCGGAAAAACTACGATCCTGAGGATAATAGGCGGATTTATAAACCAGGATTGCGGTTCGGTGTTCATAAATGGTTTAAATATGGATGGGGTGCCCCCTAATAAACGCAACACCAGCATGGTTTTCCAGAATCTTGCACTTTTCCCTCATATGAGTGTCGCAGAAAATATAATCTATGGACTGAAAAAAAGGCACATGCCTGCAGGCATCATAAAAGACAGGCTGGGGAGAATGTTATCAGTTGTGAACCTGGCGGGATATGAAAAAAGAAGGATAAATGAGCTGTCCGGTGGCCAGCAGCAGAGAGTTGCGCTTGCACGGTCCCTTATTATAGAGCCTGAAATCCTTTTACTGGATGAACCCCTTGCATCACTCGATAAAAAGTTAAGGGTTCTTATGCGAAGTGAACTTAAGGAAATCCAGAAAAGGACAGGCACCACTTTCCTTTATGTTACACATGACCAGAGTGAGGCCCTTACCATGTCTGATTCAATAGCAGTAATGAATGAAGGCAAAATTATACAGTGTGGAAGTCCGGGTGATATTTACAGCAAACCTGTAAATAGATTTGCAGCAGATTTTATCGGGGCCGGCAACTTTATTAAGGTAAAAAATGCTTCATATGAAGGCAACTCTTATCTTATTTATGTAGAAAATGGCGGAAAGATAATACTCAGGCAGGAAAACTGTGAATTTACTGCCGGCGGAAGTAATACTACATTTTTTATCAGGCCCGAAAAAATAAAGGTAAGCCATAGCGGCAAATACAGGGATGCAAATACAATGGAGGCAATAAACCAGTTTACAGGCAAGGTAACTTCAGTGGTATTTGAAGGCCCTGACATCAGGATAAAAATTTTTTCGGCGCCACTGGGAAATATTACAGCAGAAATCAAAAATGATGACCTTATAACCCGTTTTGCTGAAAATGACGATGTTACAATTTACTGGAACACTGCTGAAGGAATGGTCCTTCATGACCGGGACGCATAGAGGCAAAATCAGTCAGGTTCAACCCCCGCCAGTTCGCATATTGCTTTTTCTGTTTCTTCTCCTGAAGGAGCCTTCCCGTGCCATTCACAAAGGCCTTCCATAAATGAAACTCCTTTTCCCTTAACAGTATTGGCTATAATGCAAACCGGTTTGCCTTTTACATTAAATGCAGCTGAAACAGCACTGTCTATTTCATCGAAATCATGGCCGTTTATCTCTATGGTGTGCCACCCGAAAGATCTCCATTTATCGGCCATGGGCTCCGTATTCATTATGTCTTTTGTGTAACCGTCTATCTGGAGGCCGTTTTTATCAAGAATAACAATGAGATTATCAAGCTTATAATGGGCCGCAGCCATTGCTGCCTCCCAAATCTGCCCCTCGTCACATTCACCGTCACCAATAATTGCAAAGATATTGCAGCCAAGGCCGTCAATTTTTGCACCAAGTGCCATGCCCACTGCACAGGATAGGCCCTGTCCCAGGGAACCGGTAGTCATATCAACACCCGGAGTCTTATTCATGTCAGGATGGCCCTGTAGTATGCTGCCATACTTTCGCAGTGTCTTAAGATGTGATTTATCAAAATAACCTTTCTCAGCAAGGGCTGAATATAGTACGGGACATACGTGGCCTTTTGAGAGCACCACCCTGTCCCTGTCTTTGGCTGAAGGGTTTTTTGCATCCAGTTTTAGCTTACCGCTGAAATAAAGATAGGCAAAGATATCAGACATGGAAAGAGAGCCGCCAGGGTGGCCCGAACCTGACATGCAGAGCATTTCAACAATATTTATCCTGATATTTTTTGCAGCATCTTCAAGCATCTGCTTTCCGGTTTTATCCATATTTTCCTTCCTTGCCAAATTGATATTTAAGTAAAATATATTTTAATAATCAAATAATTTCAAACAAAATTTTTAATGAGCGGGCTTGATTTAAAGAGCTGACTGAAAAATGCATTATTTATAACAGCACCGTAACGAAAAGAGCAGACAACCTGTAATTGCCTGCTCTTTTTAAATTAAATAACACAAAGGGATTAATAGCCTGACAAAGCTGCTGCAGCTACTCCCCAAACAGTTACCATTATTATCATTGAGAAAATCCATGGTAATACCACACCAAGTATTATGCCTGTGATATCAAATTTCTTGCCATTGACACCTGCCTCACCATTTTTGATTTTTACCAGGTCAATAATACCCATAATAATAGCTGCCAGGCCAATAGCCCAGCCTGCAAAAGGAATTATAGCGCAAATACCGCAAGCTAAAGAACCTTTTGCCAATCCACTAGGTGCACTTTTTACATCCTGCATGGGACCCCTTTCTGCAAATTAATAGTTAATGTTTATATTATATTTATTTATAAAGATTTAAACAACGATAAAATCGTAAAAAATAAAAATAATTTTTATTAAAAAAGAACTGTACTTTTTCTGATTTCTTAACTAATATATCCTCTTACTTTTAAAAGTCTGCCACATTGCAAAAATCAATATACCGACGACAACGACTGAGGTAATTATTATCGGGAGGAAATTCTTACCTGTGCCATCTGCCTTTACTTCACTTAAAATAACCACATTCCCGGAATTATTATCAGAAACTGTTTTTTGTTCCTTATTTAATCCTTCAGGACTATCTGCAATCAAAGAGCATGGGAAAGCAAAAATAACGGCAATAACCCCCAGAAGGATAAAAAACGTGCATGACAGCTTTACAGCTTTTTTCCTGCAATTGAATATCATATTTTCGAGCTCTAATATATGATAAATTAATATAATATTTTGTATATTATATTATAAATATAAATATTATATTAATTATTATATTTTTGTCAATATATTTAACTATTTTCAATAATTTTTATAAAAAAACATTATCAATCAATACTTGCCTGAAAAAGCATTGAAGTCCTGCACTATTAAGTGTAAATTAAACATATGCTTTACAGGTATGAAGAAGAAAAAAATATTGACTTTAAAATACTGGAACCAGAAGGGTATTTTAAAAAAAACAGGCAAAAAATCCTTGAAAATTCAGGATATATAATACTTTATGATTCTGCAATTAAGACAGGAGATATTAGAAACGATGTGGTGCATGCTGAATTTTTTATCCCTGAAAATATCCGGCCAGTTGAAACAGGCGGCAAAATAGTCTTTTCTAAACAAGCTGGCAGTTTAACAAACCAGAAAATAATTATCCTGCTTCATGGATTTAACAGCACGCAGGGCTGGCTTCATAATTTTTATTATTTTATAAAAAAAGCAATAAACAATAATTTTGCAGTTCTTTTCATTAACCTGCCTTATCATTTAAACAGAACGCCCGAAGGCGAACAAAGCGGGCAGAGGCTTATAAAAAGCAGGGACACTGAATTGCTTGAGTTCTTTGACCAGTCTGTAAAAGATATACAGAAAGCTATTTTTATATTAAAAAAATCATTTGATGACAGCACCTGCCCCGGATTTTACATATGCGGATTGAGCCTTGGAGGAATGGTTGCAGCAGTCACCTCAGCATGGGAACCAGAAATTAAAAAAAGTATTTTGATGGAGTGCGGCGGCAACTGGGACGATATTTACTGGAACAACTTTGTAAGGCTCATTTTAAGGGGCACTTTTATAGATAAAGATAAGATAAAAAGAAAACAGGCTGCTGATTTTTACTCTGTACATCCCTCTTTTATTGAAGAGCTTCGGAAAATAAATCCTTCACAAATAGAGGCAAGCCTTTCAGAATTTCCGGGCCTTTCAGTTTATCCGCAGAAAACCATGTTTCTTTCGGACCCTTTGACTTTTGCCTACAGGGCA
>CAZGTW010000016.1:0-5620 GCA_964528815.1 uncultured Actinomycetota bacterium
CTTACATTTGCAAATATTAGTGATAAATAAAAAAATCTCCGCAATTTTTAAATCAACTGGCTGATTTTTTTGTAAATGAAAAATATCAGTTTATAATATTTGTATTCAATTATTTTTTCAGATTTTTTTAAAGGAATCTATACGATGGGAGCACATCAATGAAAAAGAAATGGCTTATTTTATTGCTGGTCTTTGCTGTTGCAGTTCTTTTCTTTTTACCATCAAACCTTATTGAAGCAAACCCCGGCAACCTTATACAGAATGGAAGCTTTGACAGCGGGAGTTTGAGCGGATGGAACTCATCAGGAGATATCAGGATAATAGACAATGCTGCAGGGATTTATTCAAATTATGGCACGCAATCATATATTCAGCAGCTTATTAACACCAGCCAGAAAAAACTAATATTCAGCTTTGATGTAAGCCCGAGATACACTAAAAACAGTGGTATCCAGGTTGCATTTAATATTTACAAAAATGGAGCCTTTCTTGCCCAGGCATTCGGGTATTTCAATAATCTTGCCCCCATGCAGTGGTCCCATATAAGTTTTAATGTAGAAGATTTCTGGAAACAGAATACCGGGGCGCAATATGCGGATTTTGACCAGATACAAATACATGTGGAAACGTACAATAGCTGCATTGCTTTTTTTGATAATTTCAGCCTTGAAAGCGCAGGCCCTGTCGGGACGACGATTGATGTTACTAAAGATGCAAATTGCGAGTCCGAGGGATACCTTACCTGGACAATAGATAAGACTGTTGATAAAAAATCAATCAATCTTTCTATCGGTGAAACCGCAACTGCAAAATATACTGTAAAAGTCACAAATGCCTACCATGAAACGCAAAGGACTGTAAGCGGCAACATCCATATTGTAAATACCGGCACATCAGGTGAAGCTGCTTCCATATCATATATAAGGGATAAGGTTGAATATAAAATAGGGGACGGACCGTGGACAGAAATCACTACAGAAGATGTAAACGGCCCGTTTTCAATCCCGTCCGGCAGCGATTATGACGCTGGCTACAGTGTGTCTTTTGCACCAGTAGAAGGAGCCACTGAATACCGGAATACAGCACTTGTGGGCCTTGATAATTATGCTGAACCTGGCGGCGGGGTAGGGTTCCATGAATTTTCATACACTACTGGCTTTGCTGTATCCGGTGGCAATATTACAAGCGATGCTTTTGCAGATGTAACAGATTCTGTTCAGGGTTACCTTGGAGAAGCATGGGCCGGCGACCCTGCAACCCAGGAGTACACTTACAGTAAAAACATCGGCCCCTATATTTCAGCAGGCAACTTCAAAGTGGATAATACAGCAACAGTTACAGGAAAAGATTCATCCACTGCAGTCACAGATTCAGTAAGTATAAAGGTCCAGGTCACAGGCAAAGGCAAAATAACAATTCATAAAAGCCTAAAGGCACCGGACGGTAAAAGCAAAATACTTTCTCCTGACAAGCATGAGTTCGAGATAACTTTACAGAAAGCAGTCTCTTCAGGAAAATGGGAAGATTTTAAAACAGGTAAGATAACCGATGGCGGCACACTTGTTTTTGAGGTAGAGGCAGGCTTTAAATACAGGGTTGTTGAAGAAGATGAAAAAGACTATATGCAGTTAAAAAACTCTGGCCCTGTATTTCTGGAAAAAAGTGACACAAACATGGATATTTTCCTTGAAGGCAAACAGAAACTTGCAGTAATAAAAGTATCGAAAAATGTCCTGGATGCAGGCGGTAAGGATATTGCTGACCATCACTGGTTCTGGGTAATGTTAAAAGGTCCAAACAAAACAAAATACCAGCCTTACAGTGAAAGCTACAGCACATACTTTACAGTGTGGCCAGGGACATATGAAGCTGTTGAGCTCAAGGCAGCAGGGTATAGCTTCGAAAAAACAAGCGGGCCCGTGACAGTAAAGTCAAATGTATTTTATAAAAATTTAATAACAGTGATTAATAAGCAGCTGCCCATAAAATATGATGTCCCTGCCAAGTACGGCACCATTAAAGAAGCTATAGACGCAATGTTTAATGATTCAAATACTATAGATTATATCTACATTGCAAAGGGCACATACAATGAAGGATTGAAGATAAATGTGCCCGCAGGAAAAACCCTGTTCTTAATAGGAGAATCAGCAGACACGACAATTCTTGATGGCCAGGGTAAATCAAGAGTTTTACAGATTTCAGGAGATGGAATTGTACATTTAAACAACATTACTGTTACTGGTGGAATAGGCTGGGGTGCGGGAATAGGTATTGCTTCAGGAACCACAGTATATATGGATAACTGTATTGTTAAAAATAACAATTCCGGCTCGCATGGAGGAGGTATAGATAATTCCGGCACGCTTTATGCTAAAAATTGTTTAATAACTTCCAACTCTGCAGCAATCAGCGGTGGAGGCATATATAATGAGGGCGGGATATTAGATATTGAAAAAAGCTCGATAAGCGGAAATACGGCTCCCATACAGAGCGGAATAGCTGCAATCAACACAGTTACTGCCAAAAACAACTGGTGGGGCAATTCAACCGGTCCGTCCGGAGCAGGTACAGGGACAGGAGACTCGGTGTCAGGAAAGGTGCTGTTTGATCCGTGGCTTACGG
The DNA here is from genome assembly GCA_964528815.1 of uncultured Actinomycetota bacterium. Taxonomy (GTDB): domain Bacteria; phylum Actinomycetota; class Humimicrobiia; order Humimicrobiales; family Humimicrobiaceae; genus Fen731. Next base: position 2,626 of record CAZGTW010000016.1, read on the forward strand.
CAGACCCTTTTTAAAACTCCAGTAAAATATATTATCCGGGATTTGACAAAATTTTCCTTGTAATAGATATTTTTTCTGGTATATTAGTGCAAGAATAAATGTATGCTTGAAAACTAAATATTCATCTTACTGTGAAGGGAATCCAGTTAAAAGCTGGAGCGGTACCGCCACTGTATATGGGTGTTGTATCCTTAATTGCAAGCCACTGGCAGAAATGCCGGGAAGGCAGAGGATAAGGTCCCATGAGCCAGGAAACCTGCAGCAGGATGTCAGTTACAGCTCTTCGGCTTAAAGGGTGTAATTTTTTTGTTGCAAAAAACAGGCAATCCAGAAAAATAATTTTAACTCCCGGCAGAAGACAGCGGGAGTTTTTTTATTTTCAGGCATAAAAAACTGGAATACAGTATGTGATTACAGCCGGTCTTTATTATCGGGTATTCAAAATTATAAATAAAAAACAAATGATAAGAACAAGTAGAAAGGAAACTGATATGTCAAAAAAATCAGCCAGAGTCATTAAAATCTTTGCAGTGTTTACAGCTTTTGTGCTTATAGCTGTAATGGCGTTGTCTCTATCGTCATGCACAAAAAAACCTGACATAGCCGCAGAAGATGTTTCAGCTGCATCAGACACACAACAGCAGTCAGGCCAGACAACAGAAAACAATTCAGCATCTGGCACAACCGTTGCAGAAGAAACTGCTCCAGAAGCGAAGCAGGCGGGTCCGGTAACAGTAACCGATGGCCTTGGTAACCAGATAACACTTGATAAACCTGCTGAAAAGATAATAGTCTTTACACCAAGCGCCCTTGAAATAATAAATGCTCTGGATTCAATGGACAAAGTGGCAGGAGTCGACAGCTGGAGCATAGATACCGGCGAGCCGCTTGCACAGGGGTTTGAAGGATTTGGTGACTTCCAGTCATTGAATATGGAAAAAATCACTGCAGCGGCACCGGACCTTATTATAGGCCTTGTCGGCTGGGCTGAAGCAGATGTACAGAAGCTTAATGACCTTGGCGTAAAGATGTATATTGTAGATGCAAACACCATGGATGAAGTGTATACGGAAATCGAAAACATGGGCGCAATACTCGGTAAAGACGATGAAGCAAAAGCACTTAAAGAAGAACTGAAAAACCAGGTCCAGGATATAACTTCCCAGCTTACAGGAGTTGAAGAAAGCACAAAACCAAAGGTATTTTATGAGGTATGGAACGATCCTCTTATGAGCGCAGGCAATAATACTTTTATAAATGAACTTATAAACATCGCAGGCGGAATAAATATTGTAGCATCAGACGGGCTTGAAGGATGGCCCGAGTATAGCATAGAAAAACTGGTCCAGAATAATCCTGATGTAATTATTGCCCCGACTTCTCTTGCACCGGATGCTTCGACAATTCTGTCTGATACAAAATTATCCGAAGTCAATGCTGTTGTAAACAAAAGGGTATATGTTGTGCCGGACAATCCTGTATCGAGGCCGAGCCAGAATATTATAAAGGGCCTTACTATGCTTGCAAAAGCTTTCCATCCTGATATTTTCGGTGAGTTTGAGGTAATTAATTAAAACGTCATCATAAAAAATTTTTTGAGCCAGAGAAAGGGAAGGGCAATTGCGGGAACAAATAGAGTAAAATAAATAGTATAATAAATTAATAAGTGCCGGCCTTAGCTTAAAATTGTGTCCCCTTTTTTATTTTAAGATTTGCATAAAGATTAATTTATTATTTAATATATATATTTGATTTCCGTAAAAATTGCCCTTCCCGAATGTGATTTAAACAGAAAAGTAAATAGTTGTAGAGTTTGATAACAATAGAATAATTATAAAGTTTTATAACAGTAAAATTTTTCTACAGCAAAGAATAAAAAATATTTAAAAATAAATGGACAGTATCAGCAGAAGCAATAAAAAAGAGGAAAGCAGAATAACTGAAAAAACCGGAAGCCCCGATAAAGCCGGAAAAGTCATTTTCCTGCTTGGAGGTGCAAGGAGCGGAAAAAGCGAGTATTCTGAGGTCTTGGCTTCATCACTTTCACCTTCAAACAGTGTAGCCTATTTTGCAACAGGCCAGATAATAGATGATGAGATGAAAAAGAGGATAGATATACACAGGAAACGGAGGCCGCCATCCTGGCATACTTTTGAGATAGAAAAAAGTGAGGTAGAGCTTGCAGATATTGAAAGCATTTTAAAAGAGGTGCAAGCTAAAAAAATGCAAGTACTGCTTATTGATTGCATAACGAACCTGCTTTTCAGGCTCGTTTATAAATATGGTCTTGATGATATGGAAATACTGGCTAACAAGCTTGAAAAAAAGATTGAAAAAGAAATATCCGGCTTCTTTAAAGAATTTATGGGTCTTCTAGAAAAATACTGCAGGCAGGAAGGCATACATACAGTAATGGTCTCAAATGAAGTCGGCATGGGGCTTGTGCCGGCTTATCCTTTTGGCAGGATTTTCAGGGACCTCCTGGGGTCAGTCAACAAATCAATAGCTGCCTGCAGTGATGAAGTATTCTTCTTTGTTGCAGGCCTCAGCTTAAAAATGAAATAAATCTGTAAAATAAAAATGAAAATAAAAAAGCAGGTGAAATGAAATTTTTAAATGCTATAGGATTTCTAACAATAATTAAGATCCCGGAAAAATATTATCTAAAAAGAGAAGAATTTCCGGGTATGCTTGTTTATTTTCCTGTGGCCGGCCTTATTATCGGCGCTATTTGCGCAGCGTTTTTTGCAGTGCTTAATTTTTTCCTGCCGCTTATTATTGCTGTTATATTTACCTGCGGCTTTGAGCTCATACTTACAGGCGGCATACATATAGATGGCCTGGCAGATACCTTTGATGGTGTTTTCTCAGGTGAGCGCGACAAAGATAAAATAAAGCAAATAATGAAAAAAGGCGATGTGGGCGTATTCGGTGTGCTTGCAATTGTTTTTGCTCTTGCATTAAAAATTGCACTGATATACTACCTTTGCCGCCT
>CAZGTW010000016.1:5720-17537 GCA_964528815.1 uncultured Actinomycetota bacterium
CAATTGTTTTTGCTCTTGCATTAAAAATTGCACTGATATACTACCTTTGCCGCCTAGCAGGCCTCGGCAGCGGTTATTCGGTCTTCCTGAAGGATTTTCCAGTAAATCCCGAGTCATTCATTTCCGGTTTAAAACAGGCCATACCGGGATTCAGTGTTTTTCTTTCAGTGTCAGTTTTTGCACTGGTATTTGGCAGGCTTTCAATAGTGGGCCTTTTTTCACAGCATAGTCATCCAGCTAATATAGTATCTTCTGCAGAAGCAAATAACACAGGAACAAAAACTCCTCCCGCCAGCCTCGCAACTGCTTTTTTTGACAGGTCAAACCTGGAAGTCTATGTCCTGTCTTTCTTTTATCTTGCAATTATCTTTATCTCTGCCAGCATATTTTCGCAACTTTATTATCTTGGCAATTCCGGCAGCAGGTTCTTTATTAATAGCATTGGCCCGGGTATTGCTGTTGCTGTGATAGCTGCCAAGGCACTTGCAGTGGCCGTGATCTCAATGCTTTTTTCCCTGGGAATCGGCAGGTTCTTTTCAAAAAGAACTGGAGGATTAAGCGGGGATATTTTAGGGGCAGTTTGTGTTCTTACAGAGGTGCTGTTTATATTGCTTGGATATCTTTCATTAAGGTTTTTATAATAATATTGTTTTAAACAAGATGAACAAAGAAGTTTTTAAAAGCAGGCGCATTTCAAAATATATAATCCCTCTTGTTGTAATACTTGTTATATTCATAATAATTGCTGCTTCAGTCGGTTCTGCAAAGGTTACAGTAAAAGAAACGGGCCTTATAATTGCCAGCTTTATCCCGGGCATAAATTATTTAATAGACGAAGCCTCCCTCAACCAGCAAAATGTCAAGATAATATCGCAGATAAGGCTGCCAAGGATTTTAATATCGGTTTTTGTGGGAATCGCCCTTGCATGTGCAGGTGTCATTTTCCAGGGAATTTTCCGCAATCCCATGGCGGACCCATATATTATAGGAGTATCAGCAGGGGCCAGCCTTGGCGCGACTGTCGGTCTTATTATTGTGTCGGGGGTCAGGCTTTTAAGTATTTCAGCAGCAAGCATTTTTGCATTTGCAGGCGCAATAGGCGTTACCTTTCTTGTATATAATATTTCAAGGATAAGGGCAAAAATATCAGTTGTCACACTTCTTCTTGCAGGTGTTGCACTGAGCTCACTTATCAGCGCAATAAATTCATTTATCCTTATTTTCCGGTCCCAGGATATGGCAAAAGTCATCTTCTGGCTCATGGGAGGGCTGACAAGCGCTTCGTGGCAGCAGTTCTATATTATGGCCCCTGTTATAACTGTGCTGCTTGTGTTTGCAGGCTTCTTTTTAAAAGATTTAAACCTCATATCCCTGGGGGATGAAAGAGCCTCACAGCTTGGTGTGGAAACTGAAAAAGTAAAAAAAATCCTGCTTGTGCTGGCTTCCCTGATTGCAGCAGCTGCAGTTTCAGTAAGCGGAATAATCGGATTTGTAGGACTCATCACGCCGCATATTATGAGGCTTATCGTGGGCCCGGACCATAAGGCACTTTACCCTGCCTCTGCCATAGCGGGTGCAATAGTGCTGTTATTTTCGGATACACTTGCAAGAACGGTTCTTCAGCCTAGAGAAATACCTGTGGGAATAATAACCTCAATAATAGGTGTCCCGTTCTTCATATACCTTCTGCTGCGATCCAAAAAGGAGGTATTTTAAACTTTGGGGGAAATTATATTAAAAGTTAACGGGCTTGGTTTTTCTTATGATGGCAACAGGGTTCTTAATGGCCTGGACCTTGAAATCGAAAAGGGCAGTTTTGTTTCAGTGCTTGGCCCCAACGGTTCAGGAAAGAGCACGCTTATAAATCTTTTAAGCAAGGTATTAAAGGGCCATGAAGGCTCAATAAAGTTATTTGGCCATGACCTTAAAAACTTAAGTTCAAGAGATACGGCGGGGTTTGTAGCAGTTGTGCCGCAGTATTCAAATCCCGGGTTTGATTTTACAGTAAGAGAGATGGTCCTTATGGGAAGATATGCGCATATTTTACGGTTTGGCAGTGAAAAAAAACCTGATATAGCTGCTGCTGAAAATGCCATGGACAAGACAAAGGTCCTGGAATTTGCAAATAAGAAGTTCCATGAACTTTCCGGAGGCGAAAAACAGAGAGTTGTAATTGCACAGGCGCTGGCACAGGACGCTCCCCTGATACTGCTTGACGAGCCGACTTCACACCTTGATATTAATTTCCAGATAGAGATAATGGATCTTTTCTTCAGGCTTAACAGGGATGAAAAAAAGACGGTAATCGGTGTTTTTCATGATATAAACCTTGCAGCAAATTACAGCAAATCAGCAGTTTTTTTAAAACAGGGCAGGGTTTTTGCACAGGGTGATATAAAAAGCGTAATAACAAGGGAAAATATAAAGAGTGTTTTTAAAAGTGAAGTGTTTGTCAGTAAAAACCCTTTTACAGGAAAAACTTATATCAGCCCCATGTTTTTAAACGAAGCTGCTGCAGCAAGAGATATTCCGGGAAGTGGAAAAACTCCCGGGACTTTTACTTCACAGGTAAAGCGGGTGCATGTAATCGGGGGTGGAGGCGAAGCATCCCCTGTTCTTACTATGCTTTATAATCTTGGATTTTTTGTCAGTTGCGGAGTGGTAAATAATTTTGACACTGATCTTGATACTGCAGAAGTTCTGCAGATACCATATGTCAGTGAGGCTCCGTTTTCACCCATCAGCCTGCATTCCCAGAACAGCAATCTTGATTTTATAAGGGGCAGCGATGCAGTGATTCTTCCGGAAGTAGCTTTTGGCCATGGAAATTTTTCGAACCTGGTTTCTGTCAAAGAAGCTCTTGAGATGGGCAAAAAAGTAATTCTTTTAAATACAAAAAGTTTTAAAACAAGGGATTATACAGGAGGAAAGGCTGCAGGGGTTTATGAAAAACTCCTGGAAAAGGGCGCAATTGTAGCGGATAATATCTCTGAAATACCGCACCTTTTATGATGGCTGAAACCTTGAGCACTAACTGCTCTTAAAATGCATGAACGTAATTAATTGTTTTTTATAATAATATTTAAACCGGAAGGATAGAAGTTATATGGATTGCAGGAAAGAAACGAACCTTAAAAGATGTAACTGCACTTATGAGCCATGCCCGCGCAAAGGGATATGCTGTGAGTGCATCAGTTATCACAGGTCAGCAGGCGAGCTTCCGGCTTGTTATTTTAATGCAAAAGATGAAAGGACCTATGACCGGTCAATTGGCTTCTTTTTAAGAAACCGGGAAAGATAAATGGTCCACAAGCAATTACAGTTCTATGGATAAGGCGGCTATTTACAGGTCAAATTTTTTAACTTCCATTGGCCATATATATTATATATGGGGAAATTACTGTCCGGAAGATGGCAATGTAAATCCCATCAGTGATGTTTTCATCTACTTTCTTTCAAACAGCAGAAAGTCCTTTGATGCTTATGTCGAAAAAATAAGAGTTAAATTTCCGGAACTTGCACTCATGCAGAAAGGTTCACAGGCAATTGAATCACAAGTGAAATCCTACTTTGAAAAAAAACTTAAAGATTTCAGCATAGAGCCGGCTTTTCTTTTCTCCAGCCCGCTACAGCGAAAAATCTGGGAAACGACTATGGGAATTCCTTACGGCAAAGTTGCAAGCTATAAAGAGCTTGCAGAATCTGCCGGCTATCCAAATGCCTGGCGCGCTACCGGCACTGCAATAAGCCAAAACCCTGTGATGATTATAGTGCCGTGCCACAGGATAATAAAGTCTGACGGCAGCATAGGCCTTTATGGAGGCGGGGAGAAAGTCAAAGAGTTTCTCCTTGAGCTTGAACAGGACTGATTAATTCATTTAAAATAAACCAACTCGCTCCCTTGTCAATAAAAGTCATATTTGTTACAATTATGCTACAAAGTTGTTATATGTGTCATTTGGTCAGACATAAGCAAACGTTAGAATATACTTATAAAAATCTTTATAATTATTCGACTCTATATTTAATATCATTTTAACTTGTTTTTAGAGCGGGGGTTGGTTTTTTGTCATGGGAGCAAAAATATATTCAGAAGGCATTATTACCAGGCTTTCACAGTACCTGAAATTTCTTGTGAACTTAAAGGATACAGGGAAACGCACTGTCACCTCACTGGATATTTCAAATTATACGAAAATTAACAGTGCCGAGGTGCGAAGGGACCTGATTTATTTTGGCCTGAAAGGCAAAAGGGGCGTAGGATTTGATATAGAAGAACTTATTGCCGCTTTTAATAAAATACTTGGCTACAGCGAGCGTGCAAATATAGCGCTTGTGGGTGCCGGAAACCTTGGAAAAGCAATATTAAATTACAGGATGCTTAATAAATTCGGTTTCAGGATTGAAAATGTCTTTGATAATGACCCCAAGGTAATTGGAAGTGCCATTTCAGGGCGCAGGGTCAAAGATATAAGTGCCTTTCATAATATTGCAAAAGAGAAGAATATCAACATTGCCATACTTGCAGTACCTGAAGATTCTGCCCAGAGAGTAACTGACCTTCTGGTAATATCCGGAATAAAGGTCATAATCAACTATACTTCAGTGCCGATTAAAGTGCCAAGGACCGTAAATGTGCAGACAAATGACCCTATTGAAAAGCTTCTCCATACACTGTATTATCTGTCAAATACTGTTTATAAAGGTTAGGAAATGAATAAGGCGCGCGGCTGTTTTATTGCTTTTATAGTAATTTTTATATTAGGGCTATTAATTGCCCTTATAGTGGCTTTTCCTTTAATGCGCGGCAGCAGCCAGCAGCAAAATGAGCAGCAGGCGGACTCACCCGGGGCCGTATTCAAAGGCGGCGGCTCCAATAATTACCTTTTCCTTGGTGTTGATGCGCGCGGCGACCTCAAGGAGTTTTCCGGCAGGACAGATACCATAATAATACTTCACATCTCCGGATTAGGAAAAAAAGATGTCCTCATTTCAATACCCCGCGATACCAGGGTAAAACTTGAAGGGCACGGTAATGCCAAGATAAATGCTGCATATGTCTATGGGGGCGAAGATATGCTCAGGCAGGAAATATATGAGCTTACAGGTATCGGTATAAGAAGTACCATGCTTGTAAATTTTGAGGGTTTCAAGAATTTAATCGATGCGCTTGGCGGAGTCACTCTTACTGTTGACGAACCCATGCACGATCCTCTTTCAGGAGCAGATTTTGACCCTGGCACATACCTGATGGATGGTGAAATGGCACTTGCATTTTCAAGATGCAGGAAAACATCGCAGGGGGACTTTGACAGGGTTGACAGGCAGAAATATCTGCTGGGTGAGCTAATGAAGCAGAAATTAAACGCATCCATTATCGGCAAGGCTCCGCAACTGCTTGGCATCATGAACGAATACACCAAATCAGATTTCTCAACTTTTGATTATGTAAAGCTTGCAAGCATTTTGCTTTTATCTGACAGGGATTTTATACAGATTACTATTCCCGGTAAGAGCCAGACAATTGACGGTGTTTCCTATGTCATATCAGATGAAGCCCAGGTTAAGGAATTTCTCAATGAATATTTAAACTGAAAACCTCAATTTTAAGTATTATAATTTGTAATCTGCTTTTGCCAGTTACGTTGTTAAACCTTTTAAAAGATACCGGTACCATTATTTTGCTTTTACATACAATTAAGTATAGAAATAATTTTTAATTTGTGATTAAATTTTTTTATCAGGCTTATTGAATTTCTTCGGGAAATTTTAACAGTTTTAAAAAGAAAACAGGGGATTTTAATGCCAGTTGAATTTGAATTAAGCATTGCAAACCTTTCACATCTTACAGAAGATGAAAATTTCCTTCTCCAGGTATCTAAAAAATCAGAGAAACTCGTCTCTTTTATAAAGGCAGGAATACCGGGCCCCGACAAGGAGTGGCTCTCTGACCTTAAAAGCTGGGAAATAAAGAACAAATGGCTCAAACAGGTCAGCGATATCTGTATTTCTGAATACGAGCAGGTTTTTTATGATATGGGGGAGGAGCTTTTTGATCTTAAGGATACGAAGGGACTGAAAGATTTTAACAGAAGGATTTTAAGCAAACATGACACAGACAACATCACGGAGTAATTTATGATACCTAGATATACCAATCCAAAGATGGGTAAAATCTGGGAGGAAGACTCCAAATTCGATTACTGGCTTAAAGTCGAAAAAGCAGTCTGCACAACACAGGCCCAGCTTGGGATAATCCCTTCAAGTGCCGCAAAAGATATAAATGAGCTTGCCCGTTTTGATATAAAAAAGATAGACGAAATAGAATCCCGCACGCACCATGACGTCATAGCTTTCCTTACAGATGTCTCATCCTATATCGGTGATTCTTCAAAATTCCTCCATTACGGCCTGACATCCTCTGATGTGGTCGATACTGCGCTGTCGCTGCAGATACTTGATGCATCAGGCATAATCTCTGAAAAGTTAAACAGGATTTATCATATACTGAAGTCCCAGGCAAAAAAATACAGAGCAACCGTAATGGTAGGCAGGACACACGGCATACATGCTGAGCCCGTGACCCTCGGTTTTAAATTTGCGGTATGGGCATTTGAAATGAAGAGAAATATTGAGCGGTTTTTGCAGGCTGCTGATGTTTGCGGTTATGGTAAGATATCCGGAGCAGTGGGAACTTATGCAAACACTTCCCCTGAAATTGAAGCCAGGGTATGCGGACTTCTGGGCTTAAAACCATCTCCAGCATCAACCCAGGTGCTTCAGCGGGACAGGCACGCCCAGATGCTGTGCACAATTGCAATCTGCGGAGCAACACTTGAAAAAATAGCTCTTGAAGTCAGGGGACTTCAGAGAACTGATACAAAGGAAGTTGAAGAGCCTTTTGCAAAGGGCCAGAAGGGGTCATCGGCAATGCCGCATAAGAGAAATCCGATACTATGCGAAAGGATATGCGGACTTGCAAGGGTGCTGCGCTCAAATTCAGTTGCTGCCCTTGAAAATATTGCCCTGTGGCACGAAAGGGATATTTCGCATTCTTCTGCTGAAAGGATAATAATACCTGACAGCTTCATACTGCTTGATTATATGCTTGATAAGGCAATGTTTATAGTTGAGAATTTAAATGTTATTGCTCCAAACATGGAAAGAAACCTGATGAAATATGGAGGGATAATCTTTTCACAGAGGGTGCTGCTTGAATTAATAGACAGGGGCATGCTGCGTGACGATGCATACCGGGTTATACAGGCATGCGCACTTAAGGCCTGGGAAGAAGAAGGAAGCTTTAAGGATAATATTCTTGCTGACAAAAAAGTTAAACAATATTTGTCAGCAAATGAGCTTGAAGGTATGTTTGATGTCAAATACCATTTGAAGCATATAGATGCAATAATAGACAGGCTGGACTGAATTGATAAGTGTTAATGCCTGTATCCACTATTTAGTAATTGGAAAGGAAACTAAATATTGCTGCACTTTTATCGGCTAATCGATAAGAGTTTTGAATATTGTTTCAATATTGAAACCTCAGATAAACTTACTGATTTGGAGCTTTCAAAGCTATACTGGCTCATCTCAGAAACTTTCGAACCGCAAAACTTCTCAAACGCCACATTGCTGAATGTACCCCGGGAGATTTCACAAATTATTGAAATCGGCCCCCGCCTAAATTTTGAAACTGCATATTCTACAAATGCAGTGGCAATATGCAAGTCCTGCGGAATTGATAAAGTGCTTCGTTTTGAGCGCTCAAGAAGATATATTCTGCCTGCAGGAATGGATGCAGATACTTTTGCAGGCGAAAACCACGACAGGATGACAGAATTTGTCTATAAGGAGCCTTTAAAAACATTTGAGACAGGAATAGAGCCTGAAAAGGTACACATAGTCGATCTACTCGGAAGAGGTGTAGATGCTTTAAAAGAAATCAATGCCCGATACGGGCTGGGTTTTGACAAATGGGACCTTGATTTTTACTACAGGCTCTTTACGGAAGGGTTTAAGAGAAATCCTACAAATGTGGAATGCTTCCAGCTAAGCCAGGCAAACAGCGAGCATTCCAGGCACTGGTATTTTAAAGGCAGGCTTATAATCGACGGCAAAGATACGGGCTCCAATCTTTTTGAGCTTATAAAGTCCACCCTCAAGCAAAATCCCGAAAACAGCATAATTGCCTTTAAGGATAATTCCAGCGCAATAAGGGGTTATGATATAAATACGATTATTCCTGCTGCACCGGGCTCATGTTCTGAATTCAAGATGAAAAGGTGCACCTACCATATAATATTTACTGCTGAGACCCATAATTTTCCAAGCGGCGTGGCGCCATTTCCGGGGGCAGAGACCGGAACGGGCGGAAGGATAAGAGATGTTCAGGCAACCGGAAGGGGAGGGCTTGTTGTTGCCGGGACGGCAGGATATGCCGCAGGAAACTTAAATATTTCCGGATATGACATCCCGGGTGAAAACAGGCAGTTTGAATATCCTGATAACCTGGCGTCACCGCTTAAGATAATGATAGAAGAAAGCAACGGGGCCTCTGATTATGGCAACAAATTTGGCGAACCGGTAATACAGGGCTTTGCAAGAACATTCGGCCAGGTGACGGCAAATGGTGAGCGCAGGGAATGGATAAAACCAATAATGTTTACAGGCGGGGTCGGCCAGATAGACTGGCGGCACACAAAAAAAGAAGAACCCCGTGAAGGCATGCTTATAATCCAGGCAGGAGGGCCGGCTTACAGGATAGGCCTTGGCGGGGGCTCGGCTTCAAGCCTCATACAGGGAGAAAACAGGCAGGAACTTGACTTCAATGCGGTCCAGCGGGGCAATGCGGAAATGGAACAGAAGCTTAACCGTGTTATAAGGGCATGCATAGAGATGGGCGATGACAACCCTATACTTAGCATACATGACCAGGGCGCAGGCGGCCCGTGCAATGTGCTTACTGAAATAGTTGAGCCCGCAGGCGGGCGCATAGAGATACGAAATATTGCCGTAGGAGACAGGACAATGTCAGTGCTTGAGATATGGGTGGCAGAGTACCAGGAAAGAAATGCGTTCCTTATTTATCCGGACAGATTAGGCCTGCTGCTTCAAATCTGTGAGCGTGAAAAAGTCAACTGCGAGGTCCTGGGCGCAATTACAGGTGATGGTAAAATCACTGTTTATGACAGCGAGGATAAAAGCACCCCTGTGGACCTGGAACTTTCAAAGATACTTGGAAATATACCCCAAAAGACATTTTACATTGAACGCATGGCAAAAAAGTATGGGCCACTTTTAATACCTGCAGGTTACGGCATTGAGGAGGCAATAGAAAAGATTTTCAGGCTGCCTTCAGTGGGTTCTAAAGGATACCTTGTTCGAAAAGTAGACAGGAGCGTTACCGGCCTTATTGCAAGGCAGCAGTGCTGCGGCCCGTTGCAGCTTCCGGTATCGGATGTCGCAGTAATAGCACAGAGCCATTTTTCAAACAGCGGTGCAGCTTTATCTATAGGTGAGCAGCCGTTAAAAATACTGGTGGACCCTGCTGCAGGAGCAAGGATGGCAGTTGCTGAAGCAATCACAAATATTATGTGGGCAAAAATCGAGGGCATAAAAAGCATTAAATGCTCGGTTAACTGGATGTGGCCCGCAAAGCTTCCGGGTGAAGGTGCAGAGCTATGGGATTGCGCAGAAGCGCTTACGGATATTATGAAGGAGCTGGGAATTGCTGCAGACGGCGGAAAAGACAGCGTGTCAATGGCCGCACAGGTAGGCAGCGAGACAGTAAAATCTCCGGGCCAGGTAGTGGTTTCAGCGTACGCCCCAGTCCCTGATATAAAAAAGGTCATTACTCCGGATATAAAGTGCCCGGGTAAAAGCAGGCTGTTATTTGTAAACCTTTCAGGCGGAATATACAGGCTAGGAGGCTCCGCATTTGCGCAGGCATTGGGACAGGAAGGTGATTGTGTCCCTGATATAGAAGATGCGGCACTGCTTGCAAATGCATTTGGAGTTGTGCAGGAGCTTATTGACAAAAATCTTATTTTGTCCGGCCATGATATAAGCGACGGCGGCTTTATAACTGCAATATCAGAAATGATAATGGCAGCAAATTGCGGGGCGAGCCTTGATATATCAAAGGCAATCAATATAAAACAACCGGGACAAAAACCATTTAAATCACAGGCTGGAAAAGACCCGGATACGCCATTGATTGAATTTCTTTTTTCTGAAGAAGCCGGCTTTTTAATCGAATATGACCCGCAGAATGAGAAAAGTATTACTGATATATTTAACAGTTCCGGAGTTTCCTTTTGCATAATGGGTGAAACGGCCAGTAAAAAATCCCTTATATTAAAAGAAGGCAGTAAAATACTTGCAGAAATAAGCACAGACAAACTGCTATGCTGGTGGGAATCTACAAGCGATGAGCTTGAAAAGCACCAGATGGATCCTTTATATGCCAGTGAGCAGAAAAAGCGCCACATAAGGCAAAATCCGCCCTACAGACTTACATTTTTACCTGAGCCGACACCGGATTCAATACTTAAGAGTAGTAGCAAACACAGAGTTGCAATAATAAGGGAAGAGGGCAGCAACGGCGACAGGGAGATGACCTCAGCATTTTATATGGCCGGTTTTGAACCCTGGGATGTGACTATGACTGACTTGCTTTCAGGAAGTGTAAAACTTTCAGATTTCAGGGGAGCAGTCTTTGTGGGAGGTTTTTCATATGCTGATGTGCTTGACAGCGCAAAGGGATGGGCAGGAATTATAAAATTTAACAGCAACCTTGCAAAAAGTTTTGATGATTTTTACAAAAGAGAAGACACTTTCTCTCTGGGAGTATGCAACGGTTGCCAGCTTATGACTCTTCTTGGCCGGGTGCCCTGGGCAGGTATGGATGAAAATAAGCAGCCAAGGTTTATTTCAAACCCGTCAGGCCGTTTTGAATCGCGCTGGGTAACTGTAAAGGTACTTGAAAGCCCTGCAATAATGTTTAAGGGCATGGAGGACTCTGTTCTGGGAATTTGGGTGGCGCACAGAGAAGGGCACCTTCATATTCCTGACAGTAAAGTTTTAAATCAGGCACGAAAAGAAAAATTATTTGCACTTGCATATACTGATGACAGGGGCGAGCCCACAGAAGAGTATCCCTTTAATCCCAACAGTTCCGTCGGGGGCTATACTTCTATCTGTTCACCTGACGGCCGCCATATTGCAATGATGCCGCATCCGGAAAGGACGTTTTTGTTATGGCAATGGCCCTGGATGCCGGATGGTTTTGCAGGCAGATTAAAAGCTTCGCCCTGGCTCAAAATGTTCCAGAATGCAAGGATATGGTGCGAGGAAAATAAATAGATAATTTTTGGCTATTCTGTTACGCTAAATAACCGGCAGTGTTTTAAATAAATATCCGGCCACCGGCAAAGCCGGCAGGAAAAAAATTTATGGAAAATATTTTTACATATTCAAAAAGGCCCAGGGAAGAATGCGGAGTTTTCGGCATCTTTACAAAAAGTAAAAGCGTGGCCGAATTTATTTTCTACGGGCTGCAGGCGCTTCAGCACAGGGGACAGGAAAGTGCAGGCATTGCCGTATCTGATGGAGAAGACATGCTGGTCTTTAAGGACCTCGGCCTTGTATCGCAGGTTTTTTCCGAACAGAATCTTGCTCCTCTCCAGGGCAGGATAGGCATTGGCCATACGAGGTATTCGACTACAGGCAGAAACATCTGGAAGAATTCACAGCCCCTATACCGGATGTTTAAAGACGAAGTCTTTGCAATTGCCCATAACGGAAATCTAACGA
>CAZGTW010000016.1:17637-20325 GCA_964528815.1 uncultured Actinomycetota bacterium
TACCGGATGTTTAAAGACGAAGTCTTTGCAATTGCCCATAACGGAAATCTAACGAACACGGAAGAGCTAAGAAAAGAGCAGATGCGCAAGGGCATCAGGTTTGAGACAACAACTGACACTGAAGTAATCGCCTCACTTATCGAAAGTTCAGAATGCGCCAATTTCGAAGATGCAGTTCAGGAAGCAATGGGCAAAATCAAGGGCTCATACTCGCTTGTTATTTTGACAAAGGACAAGCTTTTTGCGGTCAGGGACCCTCATGGTTTCAGGCCAATGGTGCTGGGCAACAGGGAAGGCGACTATATTGTTGCATCTGAAACATGTGCGCTTGACATTATTGATGCAGGATTTGTAAGGGAAATAGATCCCGGTGAAATAATAATAATTGATGATAACGGGCTTCGTTCCCAGATGATACTTCCTGTTGACAGGATATCGATGTGTGTCTTTGAGCTTATATATTTTGCAAGGCCGGACAGCTATCTTTATAATAAGAATATCTTTGATATCAGGCACAAAATGGGCATGCAGCTTGCAATTGAAAGCCCTGTGGATGCGGATATTGTAATTTCTGTGCCTGATTCAGGAACGCCTGCTGCAATCGGTTTTTCCGCCCAGTCAAAAATACCCTACAGTGAGGGCCTTATTAAAAACAGGTATATTGGCAGGACATTTATTCAGCCCACCCAGGAAATAAGGGAGGTAGGGGTAAGGTTAAAACTTAACCCCCTGAAAGATATTATTAAAGGCAAAAAGCTTGTCGTGGTTGACGATTCAATAGTCAGGGGCAATACCTCAAAAAAAGTGGTCCAGATGCTCTACTCTGCGGGAGCAAAAGAAATACATATGAGGATAAGTTCCCCGCCTCTTCTTTACCCCTGCTATTACGGGATAGACATGGCCACAAAGAAAGAATTTGTAGCAAACCACAGGACACTTGAAGATATAAGGAAATATTTAAATGTTGACAGCTTAAAATACATATCAATTGAAGGCCTGGTAAAAGCAATAGGCGAGCCAAAAGATAAATTCTGTTTTGCATGTTTTAACGGGGATTATCCTGTGCCGGTAGCTGATGACCTTCAGTTTGATAAATATTTTATGGAAGGCGAAGAATACAAAAGGGGTGAGAAAACTGCAAAAAGACATTAGCGCCAGCAAAAACGGTCCTCTTACCTACAGCAGTTCCGGAGTCGACCTGGATGCAGCCGGGCAAGCAATAAAGCTGATTAAAAAGCCGGTTTTTTCCACTTTCAATGAAAATGTATTAAATGACCTTACCTCATATGCAGGATTATTTAAACTTGACTGGCAGAAATATAAGGAGCCTGTTCTTGTCTCATCAACTGATGGTGTTGGAACAAAACTTCTGGTTGCAAAGCATACCGGAAATTACAGGACAATCGGCCAGGACCTTGTTGCAATGTGCATAAATGATATAATCTGCTGCGGCGCGATCCCGCTTTTTTTCCTTGACTACATAGCATGGGGAAAGCTCGACCCTTCAAAAGCTGAAATAATAGTTGGTTCAATAGCCAGAAGCTGCATAAAATGCCAAACAGCATTAATCGGCGGTGAAATGGCAGAGATGCCTGATATGTATGCAGCAGATGATATAGACCTTGCAGGATTTGCAGTCGGAATTGTTGAAAAACAGGAGATTATAAAAACGGATATGGTGCAAAAGGGTGATATTTTAATAGGCATACCTTCATCAGGCGTACATAGTAACGGTTTTTCGCTTGTAAGGAAAATAATTGAAACAAAAGGGCTGCGCTTTGATGATGAGTTTGCGCTGGATAGCCAAAAAGGCAAAACCGGTAAAGACCCTGATGAAGAAATAAACAGGGGAACCCTAAAGAAAAAATATAAAACACTTGGCGATGTTTTGATGGAGCCTACAAAGCTGTACTTTCCTGTTGCAAACCTGTTAAAGGAAAAAGGCATAAAGGTAAATGGGATGGCCCACATTACAGGCGGGGGCTTTTATGAAAATATCAACAGGATAATTCCAGAAAACATGAATGTTTCTATAGAAGAGGGCAGCTGGCCCATACCTGATATTTTTAAATACCTTGGGACACATGGTAACCTTAAAAAAGATGAAATGTACAGGGTATTTAATATGGGTATCGGCCTTGTTCTTATACTGGCTCCTGGCCTGATAAATCAGGCCATTGATGAGCTGAAAAAACTTAAAGAAAAAGCATATATAATCGGAGAAGTCGCAGGCGGAACCGGAAAAGTAACAATCAATTACAGGAGCTAAAAAAGCGGGATTTTAAAATTGATGGGTGAGAATAACAAAAAAAGGATTGCAGTATTTGCCTCAGGATTTGGCTCAAATCTTCAGGCAATACTTGACTTCCAGGCAAAAGGGAAGTTATGCGGAGAAGTGGTGCTTGTTTTCAGCAATAATGAAAATGCCTATGCGCTTGAGCGCGCAAAGAAACATAAAATAAAAACGGCCTGTTTTTTACCCTCAGATTTTAAAAACAGGCTGGAGTACGACAGGCAAATTGCGGGCCTTCTTGAAACGGAAAAAATAGAGCTTGTGGTGCTTGCAGGATATATGCTTCTAATTGGGAAGCCCATCCTGGAAAAATATAAAAACAGGATAATAAACATCCATCCTGCACTGCTGCCTTCATTTAAAGGAACACATGGGATAAAGGATGCATTTGAATA
>CAZGTW010000017.1:0-11089 GCA_964528815.1 uncultured Actinomycetota bacterium
CTATAATTCAGATAATAGTAACTATGCCCCTTAATCTGTTTTTCAATCAAACAGCCCCTGGGTAATTTAGATAAGATATTTTCATAATTTTTCTTAAGATCTTTTAGCCTGTTTAATTCTTCAGCAAGAATCCCGTTTAAAGTTTCCATATTTTCCTATTACATATAAAGTTTAATTTACCAGACAATATTATAAATTATTATTTCTGTCTGGTAAATAGTTACCAGACTAATTTTATAAAATAATTATTTGTCTGTTAAATTATTGCAAACCTTTTGACCTGGTCAAATTTATAAACATGAAGCGGACCTGCAGGGGATGGTATAAAATACTGATTATTTAAGCTTTTTAAATCACAGAATGGTTGAGGCGCGCCTGGTTGAATGGCAGCCAAAAAATACTGCCGCTGGAAGCGTTGCCATGTGGCATGGGGCAAATTCTATATTACAGCCAAGTGCCGTTGTCCTTCCGCCAAGCCCCTGGGGGCCGATTCCTGTTTGGTTTGCCTCTGCAAGTATTTCCTCTTCAAGCAGCCTGTAGCGCCTGTCAGGATTTGGCAAATCAAGAGGCCTGAATACCGCCTTTTTTGCAAGTGATACAGCTCCTGCGGCACCCTCACCTATTCCGATGCCTATAATTATGGGCGGGCATGCCTTTGTGGCATTTTCTTTTAGAAGTTCGATTACTTTGCTTTTTATAATATCCTTACCTGCTCCGGGATTTAACATAAAAAGCCACGAGCAGTTTTCACTCCCGCCGCCTTTTATAAAAACAGAAATTTTAAGCCCCGGCATTTCACTATGGCGGCAACTTATAAGAGCAGGCGTATTGTTGCCTGTATTTTTTCTGTCAAAAAGGGGGTCAGATAATATTGAGGTGCGGAGGTAGCAGTCTTTGTAAACTTCTGCTACTGCTTCATTGATTGCACTGCCTAAAAATTCCGTTTTGCTGTTGCCATCGCCTGCTTCAATGCACACGTCAGGACCGATTTCAAAATCAATATAAGTGTTTCCGCAGTCCTGGCAAAGTGGAAGCTTTTCCTTTTTTGCAACCCGGGCATTATCAAGTATTAACTGAAGAATCATCAAAGCCATTTTATCGTCCTCTTTTATACTGGCAGTTTTTACGGCTTCGATAATATCATCTGGAAGTGAAAAGCTTGCATCAATCAGCAGTTTTTTTACTGCTTTTTTTATAAGTGCTGTCTTTATTTTTCTCATTTTTGCCCGGACACTCACTGTTTATGCATAAATCCCAGGGTTTTCTTCCCTTTGTAATTATCCTTACTATAGGATAATTGCAGTGTTTGCACAGATCCTTTGTAGTGACTGCAAGCCCTGATTGCGGAAGCGAGAAGGTCCTTGTACATGCAGGATAAGCGCTGCAGCCTATAAACCTTTTTTTTGTCTTTCTTGAGGTCCTGATTATAAGGTTACCTTCACAGCCCTCCTGGACACATTTGCCTACAATAAAGTCTTCCTTGACTGCTTTTTTTATTTCCTGGGCTATCTCCTTTTTGTCATTTTTAAGGTTTACCATCACGCCTTTCAGCATGCTCTTGGATTTATCAATGACTTCCTCTTTTGTCTCATCTCCCCTTGCTATGCCGTCCATATCCATTTCAAGCTCTGATGTCATATCAGGAGTTGAGATCTTCTCTGCATGTTTTTTCAGGACATTTATTACTGCAACTGCCTTCTCTGATGGAACAAGGGGATTGCCCCTTATATATCCCCTGGTTATCAGGTTCTGGATTATTGTGTGCCTTGTGGCCTTTGTGCCAAGGCCAAGCTCTTCCATCTTTTCAACAAGTTTTCCCTGGGTATATCTAGCAGGTGGTTTGGTCTGTTTGTCCAGAAACTCCTTTGATACGACTTCAAGTTCCTGGCCCTCTTTTAAGTGTGGTATATATACATCCTCATGCTTGTAATAAGGATAATGCGCCGTCCAGTTTGCCTTCAGCATGTTTGACCCGTTTGCCACAAAATCTTCCCCGCCAATATCTATTGATGCAGCAATGCTTTTCATTTCTGCTGCCGGCAGCAGTGTAGCAATAAATCTTCGGGAGACAAGTTCATAAAGTTTCCACTCATCCTCGCCAAGTGATTTCCTGTCGACAGCTGATGTGGGATAGATAGGCGGATGGTCCGTTGTTTTCTTATTGCCCCTGGAGGCAGTTATTTTATCCTGGGCAAGTATTTCCCTGCTTGCTGCTGCAAAGTCGCCCACCTTTCCAAGCATTTCAGCGGCTTCTTTTAAATTAATGCCATGGGGATAGACTGTATTGTCTGTCCTTGGATAGCTGATAAAACCGTTCATGTAAAGGTTTTCTGCAGTATTTATGGTTTTTGCTGCAGTAAAACCAATAGAATTTGCTGCTACTATGAGCCCCGTTGTATTAAACGGCGCAGGCGGAGCCACTTTCTTTATTGTTTCCTTTATTTCTTTTACTCTGGCAGTGCCGTCCAGTTTTCCAAATGCTTTGGAGGCCTCATCTTTATGGGTAAATCTTTTCTTCTTATGCGTTGCCTCAAATACTTCTCCGGCAGCAGTTTTAAGTTTTGCATTTATTACCCAGTAAGGCTCAGGTACAAATGATTGTATTTCCATTTCCCTGTCCACGATAAGGGTAAGTGTCGGGGACTGCACCCTTCCAACTGAAAGGAACCTGTCTTTAACCTGATATGATGCCAGTGAAATAAATCTTGTAAGGACCGCGCCCCATACAAGGTCTATGTCCTGCCTTGCCCTTCCTGCAAATGCAAGATTCTGGTCGACTTTATCAAGCTTTGAAAACGCGCTTCCTATCTCAACAGGCGTTATGCTTGAAAAACGCGCCCTCTTTACCTTAAAAAGGCTGTTTTTCTCGACCATTACCTGCCATGCATCATAACCAATAAGTTCACCTTCCCTGTCAAAGTCAGTTGCAATAATGACTTCGTCTGCATTCTCAGCAACTTTTCTTAATGCCTGCACTATTTTTTTATGTATCGGTGTCTTATCAATTTTTGCATCAATAAGTTCTACGGGATCAACCTTGAACCAGTTGGAATATTCCTTTGGGAAATCAACCTGAAGGATATGGCCCTTCAACCCCATCACTGCACAATCGCTGCCTTTATATTTAATATAATGGACAGGGACCCCAAATAGCTTCTCTTCCCTTATTCCATTGCCGGAAAGTATTTTTGCTATCCTGTTTGCAGCAATTTCCTTTTCGCTGATAATTACCTTCAATAACCCTCCCGGATTCTTTTGTTTTTTTTATCGTTTTTTTATATAATTTAAACGCAAATCTAAAATTAAGCAATTCTTTTATTTATAAGTCTGTTATGAATAAGAATATAAAACTGATTGATGCCATAATAAGGTTAAAAACCGAAAAAGATGCTGTTATACTTGCCCATAATTACCAGATAGATGAGGTGCAGGATATTGCTGATTTTGTGGGAGACTCGCTCCAGCTCAGCATTGAAGCTTCAAAAACCAGGAAAAAAATAATAGTTTTTTGCGGCGTGCATTTCATGGCAGAGACAGCAAAGATAATATCGCCTCAGCGAAAGGTGCTTCTTCCTGATGAAGATGCAGGTTGCCCGATGGCAGATATGGTCACCGAAACAGGGCTTGCTGAGCTTAAGGCAAAACATCCGGGGGCAGTTGTTGTCTGTTATGTAAACAGCTCTGCCAGGGTAAAAGCTATTTCAGATATCTGCTGCACTTCGTCAAATGCAGTCAAAGTCGTAAATTCTATTCCTGCTGACAAAGAAATAATATTTGTCCCGGACAAATATCTTGGTGCATATGTAGAAAGCCAGACCGGCAGGAAAATGATATTGTGGAACGGTTACTGCCCAGCACACCTTGCTATAAGCGCAAAAACAATAATTGCATTAAAGAAGGAACACCTGGATGCAATAGTTCTTGTACATCCGGAGTGTACGCCTGATGTTGCAGCAGTTGCAGATAAAGTGCTGAGCACGGGCCAGATGCTTTCATTCGTAAAGGAGTCAGACGCAAGAGAGTTTATCATAGGCACTGAGATAGGGATTATCCACAGGCTTCAAAAAGAAAACCCCGGTAAAATATTTTATCCGGTACAGGCCCAGGCAATTTGCCCCAATATGAAACTGATTAATCTTGAAAAAATCTTATGGTCCCTGGAAGAAGAAAAATATGAGATAAAGATTCCGGCAGATGTAATTGAAAAAGCAAGAGGGGCCATCGAAAGAATGCTGGAAATAACATAAAAAAAATCAATCCGCCTTTTTAAAGGCATAAGAAAGATAAAAATGTTTTTAAGATATCTTACCGGCCTTTCCGCAATAGAAAAAATATATGACTATTCTGATTGTATTGTCATTGGCAGCGGTATTGCCGGACTTTCAACGGCAATAAGGATATCTCAGTATGCAAAAGTCAAACTGGTCACAAAAGCAAATTTGTCTGATTCCACTACATGGTTTGCCCAGGGTGGCATAGCTGCCGCTGTAAAAAAACCTGACAAATGGAAGGTCCATTATGAGGACACTATAAAAGCGGGCCAGGGTTTAAGCGACAGTGATGCTGTAAGAAGGCTTGTAAAAAATGCCCCAAAGATGATAGAGGACCTTGTGGAACTTGGCATTATTTTTGATATATCGG
This sequence comes from uncultured Actinomycetota bacterium, assembly GCA_964528815.1. Classification (GTDB taxonomy): domain Bacteria; phylum Actinomycetota; class Humimicrobiia; order Humimicrobiales; family Humimicrobiaceae; genus Fen731. The sequence continues at coordinate 4,642 of CAZGTW010000017.1, forward strand.
ATGGCGAAATAAGCCTTACAACTGAAGGGGGCCACAGCTTTGCAAGGGTGCTGCATGCCGGAGGGGACGCAACGGGCCAGGAGATTGAAAAAAAACTTGTTATTTATTCAAGAAACCACAGCAAAATAGACTTTTTTCCTGAATATCTTGCAATAGATATTGTGACCAGTAATGGGGCAGTTTTGGGCATAACTGCACTTAATCATTCCAATAACAGGGTGGAGCTTCATCCATCTTCAAATGTAGTGATTGCAAGCGGCGGCATCGGGCAGCTTTTTGAGCTTACAACAAATCCTTCTATTTCTACCGGCGACGGCATCGCAATGGCATACAGGGCCGGTGCTTCAATAAAAGATATAGAGTTCATGCAGTTTCATCCCACAGTATTTAAAACAAATGAAGGCAGCCTGTTTTTAATTACTGAGGCTTTAAGGGGCGAAGGTGCATACCTTCGTGATGCAGAAGGAAAAAGGTTCATGTCGGGAATGCACCCAAGGGCAGAACTTGCCCCAAGGGACATAGTGGTAAAAGAAATGGTAAAAGTCATGACACAGCAGAACTTGAAGTTTTTATATCTTGACGCGACCCATCTGCCTGAAAGTATGCTTAAGATAAGGTTTCCGAATATAATTATAAAGCTTAAAGAAAACGGGCTGGATCTTCACAGGGACCTCATAAAAGTGTTTCCTGCGGCTCATTATCTAAACGGCGGCATAGAAACTGACCTGAGTGGCCGTACATGTGTCAGGGGCCTTTATGCCTGCGGTGAATGTGCAGCTACCGGGGCGCATGGGGCAAACAGGCTTGCAAGCAACTCTCTTATTGAAGGGCTTGTTTTTGGATGGGAGATATCAAAAGATATAATTAAAAAGGCAAAAGACGATATGGAAGGAAAATCTGCTTTAAAAACAATGTCTGTTTTAAATAAGTTATTATCCGGCGGAAGTAAACTGGATTTTTCAAAAACAGTTTTTAAAAGCAGTAATAGTGCCAGGTTAAAAAGTTTAAGCAGCAGAAAAATAAATGATATCATAAGTGATTTCCGGCATATAATGAGTAAAGATGTAGGAATACTTCGTGACGAACACAGCCTTGCAAGAGCAGACCGATTCATAAGTGAAATACTGGGCATTTATGACATTTATAATAAACCTGATGAAAATGTCATAAGGCTTGCCAACATGCTTACAGTGGGATATCTTATTATAAAAGCTGCAGCGTTAAGAAAAGAGAGCCGCGGCACTCACCAGAGAAATGATTATCCTGCAACAGATGATAAAAAATGGAAGAAACATATTATCCTTAAGGGTGACCATATAAGCTTTGAGCCTGTTACCTGATTAAAAACAGGCAAAGGCAGTGACCAGTTTTAAAGAAAGGGTTTTTATGGAAAAAGCAGTTATAAATAAAATCAATAAAAATGAAATTTTAAGTCTTCTCAGGACAGCAATAGATGAGGACCTTGGTGGTTATGGCGACATTACATCAAGGCTGACTATCCCGCCTGCCAACCACTCTTCTGCATTTATAATCTGCAAGGAAAAAAACGGCACGGTGCTATCCGGCCTTGATGTTGCAGGTTACGTTTTTGAGGAAATGAGCCCGGTTATAAAATTTGAGAAACTGCATGAAGACGGACAGAAACTTGAGTGTTCTGACATGATCTGCAGGATAAACGGCCCGACAAGGGCAATGCTTTCTGCCGAAAGGCTGGCTCTTAATTTTATCCAGCATATGAGCGGCATTGCAACACTGACATATGAGTTTTCATCTGTGGCTTCAAAATACAATGTCCGCATAGCTGATACAAGAAAGACAAAACCGGCCCTGAGAAAACTTGAAAAATATGCCGTGGTATGCGGCGGCGGGTTTAATCACAGGTTCGGCCTTTTTGACGGTATACTGATTAAAGACAATCATATAATAGCTGCAGGGGGAATTAAAAGAGCTGTTGCAATGGCAAGGAAAAGCATGCCACATCAGTTAAAGATCGAGGTGGAAGTAAAGGATTTTGAAGAGCTTAATGAAGCTGTGGGCTGCAGGGCCGATATTATAATGCTTGATAACATGAATATTGAAAATATAAAAAAAGCAGTAAAAATAATAAGGGACAAGCTTGGTGATTTGGTTATTATAGAAGTTTCAGGCGGTGTTAGCCTTGAAGGCCTGGAAGATATATGCAAGACTGGAATCGATATAGTCTCAGTTGGGGCGCTTACGCACTCGGCACCTGCTGCGGATTTCTCTCTTGAATTTGAAAAATAATTAATAATCAGAAGGTTCAGGGTTTTTATTTAAGCCTGAGTTTTTTCTTTATTTCCGGTATTTTTTCAATTGCAGCAAGCCTGCCTGCGGCAATTATTTCTTTCCCCTTTGAAAAATCAAAAAACCCGAAATCCCCTATCCTCGGCTCAATGATTATCTGCGCCTCATTAAGGTAGCTTTTTACCATTTGAGAATGCACCATATTTAGGCTCTTATCAATTATTGCCTGCAGTGAGAGCTTCTTGTTTTCGGCGGACCTTAGTCTGCCGGGTTTTTTTATATTGCCTTCAGGCTGGTTTCCCTCAAAGACAATAGATGAGGCTATTATATAATTTGCATCAAGCATCTTTATTGCTTCTGTCGGCAATGGCTCAATAACTCCGCCATCAACAAGCAGTTCACTGTTTCTAGGGACTGGCGGGAACACACCCGGCACAGAAATCGAGGCCCGTACCGCATCTCTTACAATGCCCTCATTGAGCACGACTTTCCTGCCGGTTATAAGGTCAGCTGCGACACAGCAGAATTGCTTTTTGCATTCGGAAAACTTTGTATCTCCTAAAAACCTTTTAAGTATGTCATCAACCTTTTTATCATTTACAAGGCCGGACCTGGTAAGCGACATCATTGAAAACATCAGGAAATTCTTCCAGTCTGTAGAAGCTATATATTTTTCTATTTCTTTGAGGTCCCAGCCTGTGCTGTAAAGCGCACCCACTATAGCACCCATGCTGCAGCCTGCAACTGCATCTATTTTTACCCCAACCTCTTCCAGGACCTGCAGCACGCCAATATGTGAAAGCCCCCTGGCGGCTCCACCGCTTAAAGCTATCCCGATTTTTCTCTTTTCAAACATAATAAAATTATATAATTTTTATACGAATATGTGCAAACAAACTGTAACTTTTTTATAAATATAAGTATTTGATTACCATGTTTACTTAAAAATCTTATTAAAGTACAATTTTTTAAATATCAGGTTAAATAAAATATGAAAGATCAATAGTTACGGTAAAAGAATGAAAATAAAAAACAGTAAAAATAAATTAACAGGTTTTGAACCGTTGATTTCCAGAAATTATAAAAACCGCTTTAAATATATGCTTTATATATTTGTCTTACTGGCAATGATTGCAGCAATCATGGCATCAGGATGCAGCCAGTTTGGCACCGGCCTTCTTGGGCGCATAGGCAAAACGGATACCTCAGACAGTGGTTCCTACGACCAGACTTCTGAAGATAAAAACCCGGAAGATACTGTGGCGTCCGGCAGCGATGCAGATAACTCTACAACAACATTAACAACACAGGAAGACACTTCAACAGCAACTGCATCATCCGGTTCTTCGCAGAGTGAGGGCCAGGAAGGACAGCAAAACGGCAATACATCTGCGTCAACAGGAGTTGATAATACAAACCAGCAGGACAGCACCACCCAGAATGTTACAAAAAAGGCCGGTGAAACAGACCCGGCGATGCAGAGGCAATATTTCAAAAACGGTGTGGAAGCTTTTGAAAAAAAAGACTATGTTATTTCAGAATATTATTTAAACAAGATAAAAGATACTTATAACATTCTGGCTGACCATGCCCTTTATTATTATGCAAAAAGCCAGCTTATGCAGGAAAAGTATGATGCAGCATCAGGAAATTACCTCAAACTCAAAACCAGTTATCCTGACTCGATATTTAAGGAAAAGGCCAGCCTTGAATATGCGGACCTTTATTATATGACAGGCAAGTATTACTCAGCCGAATCAAATTATTCCAGTTTTATAAAGTCATTTGCGCAGTCTGCGCTTTTACCTTATGCAAAATACCAGCTTGCAGTTTGCCAGGAAAAAAACAGAAAATACCAGGATGCATTTGCAAATTACAAGTCTATCTGGCTTGATAATCCTGAAAGTGAATATGCGGCAGGCGCATTTACTGCAATAGAATCACTTGTCCAAAGGGAACTTGTGCCGAAGTTTTCTGCATCAAATGATGAATTATATAAAAGGGGCGAGAAGTTTTTTGACCTTTACTGGTATGAAAACGCAATTTCAGAATTTAATATCATACTTGATAGGGCCGCATCCGGAAATGCTGACCAGAATATTTACTCGAATACGCTGTTTAAAGTCGGGATGTCATATTACAACCTGCGTGATTATGCAAAAGCAAAAGATTACCTTAACCAGAGCTATAAAAAATCTCCTGCAGGGGGCCTTGCAGATGACAGCCTTTACTTTTTAGGCAGGGTAGAGACAAACCTTGATAATGATGCCGGAGCACAGAAGCAATATGAGAACCTCCTGTCAAAGTTTCCTCAAAGCAATTATGCAGATGATGCCCTTTACAGGATAGGAAGGATATATTTCTTAAAAGATGATTTTAAAACAGCCAGGGATTTTTTCAGCAGGATTGTGGCGGAATATCCTGGCAGCGACAGGGCGCCTGATGCTTTCTGGGAACTGGGAATGATAGAATATAAGGACAGCGATTATGATGCTGCTGTTGTGACATTTAAAGATATGGCAGCAAGATTTAAGGGAACGCAGCTTGGTGAAAAGGGCCTTTTCTGGCAGGCAAAATCAGCAGAAAAACTGCAGGATTTCAGCACAGCAGTGTCGCTTTACCGGGAAATAATAGGTTTAAATAATTACTCATATTATACTTTTGCTGCCCAGCAGGCCCTTGAAGACAGGGGCCTTGCAGAAGAAATAGACAAAATCAATACAAAGGCTAATCCGGCAAATCCTTATATAGGTGAACTGCTGCCGGATGTCTACAACAGCCTGGACAGTAATACAAATCCGGAGGATACAACCGGAAAAACAGTTTTTTCCCATGTTGACAAAGCTAAGGAGCTTTTATTAATAGAATTCTATAATAGTGCAGATATAGAGATAGAAGCTGCAAGCTCGCAATTTGAAAATGATATGAAAGGCATCCTGCAGATTTCAACGCTCTATCTTAAAGCAAAGGATTATATTAAATCACAGAAAATAATAGCAAAGTATTATTCAAAGCTGCGCACAAATCTTGAAGGACCTTACAGGGATTATTTATATTATCTCCAGTACCCGTATGGATTCAAGGAATATATTGATAAATACAGTTCCCAATTTGGTGTGGATCCCCTTTTTATTCTTGCAGTAATCAGGGAGGAATCACGTTTTGACCCTGGAGCTGGCTCATATGCGGGTGCGCAGGGGCTGATGCAGGTAATGCCTGCAACCGGCAAATCTATTGCAAATTCACTTGATATTGACGATTTCTCTACGGAAATGCTTCTTGAACCTGAAACAAGCATTAAGATGGGCGCTTATTATCTGGGCAAGCAGCTTGAGAGTTTTGGAGGCAATAAGTATTATGCAGCCGGCGCATATAATGGCGGGCCTGGCGCCATGAATAAATGGCTGGTAAAATGGGGCGACAAGGATATTGATGAGTTCATAGAATACGTTTCATATGATGAGACCCGCAATTATATCAGAAAAGTTATGGGCAGCTATTTTGTATATCAGATGCTCTACAAGTAAAAAATATAGCATAAAGAGCACATTAAATTTTTCTTGTCTTATTTTTCAATACAGGGTTGCATCTTACTGAATAACCCGACTGGCTATGCCGGATTTATCATCCTCAGCACAAATAACCAGGCAGTCAGCGTCAGGGCTGAAACCATAGTGGATACAATAATTACCGATGAAATAAAATCAAGGTCCGTATTATATTTCTGTCCCTGTATGTAGGTTGCCACTGCAACGGGAGTTGCAAAAAGGATGCAGACAGCTACAAGGTCAAGGCTGCCCAGGTTAAAAACATATTTTCCAAAAATAAGTGCTATTGACGGAAAGAGAACCAGCTTGGCGGCGCTTATTATGGAAATATATTTAATGTGGCTTTTTATATGAGCAAATTTAAATGAAGCGCCTATTGATATCAGTGCAAGCGGGACTGCAATATCAGACAGTATACTGAAAATGTTTGTCACAGGTTTTGGCAGGGTAACATTAAAATAAGAAACAAGCAGTCCGGCTGCAACACCGATTACTACAGGGTCCAGGAATATCTCTTTTGCCAGCCTTTTTAAACTTATTTTTCCTGCTGTATTTCCGTTTAAACTTTCGCCGTTTGCCGGCTTTGCCCCTGCTGCAGACTGGTTGTTTAAATTGCCTCCTGCAGCTTTTAAATT